>CAINWC010000134.1 GCA_903854305.1 uncultured Pseudomonadota bacterium
ATTTGTATTTTGATTTTTTATTAAATAAAGTTTCATGATTGACGTTTTATTGGGACTGCAGTGGGGCGATGAAGGCAAAGGTAAAATAGTAGACTGGCTCACTGATCATGCTCAAGGCGTTGTACGCTTTCAAGGTGGCCATAATGCAGGACATACGCTAGTGGTAGGTCAAGGCGATGCACAGCGCATTTACAAACTTAATCTGGTACCTTCAGGCATTGTTCGTACAGGTGTAAATTGCTATATCGGTAACGGCGTAGTGTTGGATGCTGGACATTTACTTTATGAAATTTCTGCGCTTGAAAAAGATGGTTTAGACGTAAGAAGTCGTTTAAAAGTCAGCTCAGGTTGCCCGTTGATTTTAGATTATCACGTTCGTTTAGATGTAGCACGCGAACTAAAGCGCGGTGCAGATAAGAAAATCGGCACAACAGGTAAAGGCATAGGCCCAACCTATGAAGATAAAGTCGCACGTCGAGCATTGCGTCTTTATGATTTATTCTACCCAGAACAATTTAGCGAAAAGTTACGTGACGTATTGGATTACCACAACTTTGTACTGACTCAGTATTTAGGTGCTGAAGCTGTTGATTTCAATCAGCAATTAGACTCTGCATTACAAAAAGCAGATTTACTTAAACCTATGGTGTCTGATATTTCTGCGGATTTATATGCTGCCAATGCAGCAGGTCAAAACCTATTGTTTGAAGGTGCGCAAGGCACATTGCTGGACGTAGATCATGGTACTTATCCGTATGTAACCTCAAGCAACTGTGTTTCAGGTCAAGCGGCAGCGGGTACTGGTGTTGGCCCAAATATGTTGCATTATGTATTAGGCATCACTAAAGCTTACACCACACGCGTAGGCGGCGGTCCTTTCCCAAGTGAGTTAGACATCGATTCTGATAATTGCCCAGGCAATCAAATGTCAGTAAAAGGCCAAGAAATTGGTACCGTGACTAAACGTAAACGCCGTTGTGGTTGGTTCGATGCAGCAGCTCTGCGCCGCTCAGCCATGATTAACGGCCTTACAGGCTTATGCATTACAAAATTAGACGTATTGGATGGTATTAAAGAACTGAATATTTGTACGGGCTATACGCTAGATGGCAAGCACTTAGATTTATTGCCCATTGGTGCTGATGATGTTGCGCGTTGCTTACCTATCTACGAAACTGTACCAGGCTGGAGTGATAACACATTTGGCGTGAAAACTTGGGATGGTTTGCCTAAAGCCGCACAAAATTATCTTAAACGGTTAGAAGCACTTTGCGGTGTGCCAGTAGATATTGTGTCTACCGGCCCAGAGCGTGATGAGACCATTGTTCTACGTCATCCATTCGCTTAATTAGCTAATGAATAGTCTCTCTGAAAAACGCCTTGCTTGGGCAATTACAGGCTCTGGACATTATTTACGAGAGAGCATAGACATTATTCACACGCTGCAAAATGTGGATTTGTTTTTAAGTAAAGCTGCTGCTGAAGTGTTACAGCAATATGGCTACAAGCACAATGTTGGCAAGGTTTTTCAAGATAAAACCGCAAGTAGCGTGCCTGTGGAATTGTTTTATCAAGGTCGCTATCATAGCTTGATCATTGCGCCTGCAACCTCTAATACTATCGCAAAAATGGTGTATGGCATCTCCGATAATCTAGTGACTAATCTTTATGCGCAAGCCGGTAAAACGCGCGTACCAAGTATTATCTTTGCCTGTGATACTGCCGCTGAACTAGAGTCTGAAGCGCCTCGTGATAACGTGGTGAAGGTGTATCCTCGTAAAATTGATCTAGAAAATATCGAAAAAATCAAAACATTTGAAGCGACTACCGTTGTGGATAGTATGTATGGCTTAAATGCGCATGTACAAGCTAGACTGCAAGCACTTTCGCAACTAGCAACTCAAGCTCAAGCTTAGTTTTTATGGCTGAAAATTTGCTTTTTTTAACAGGCAAGCTTGCAGAAAAAAGTCTAAAAAAAGTCCTAGATGAAGTGCAAAGTAACCCAAAAACACCTCCTTTCAAATATCGTATTCAACAAATTGGTGTGTCTGTGGCGGCCTTGATGACGCCCGATTTAATCGCACGTCGACTTAAAGAAACTGGTGATGCTGATAAGATAATCTTACCCGGCCTCTGTCAGGGTGATCTAGCGCAACTTGAAGCGCAGTATGGTGTGCCCGTGGAACGTGGACCAGCAGACTTGAAAGATCTTCCGCAGTATTTTGGCCATGCTGGCGTTGCACCGGATTTAAGTCAATATCGCGTACAAATCTTTGCCGAAATTGTGGATGCGCCATTTTTAAGCGTAGCCGGCATCATTAAGAAAGCGCAGACTTATCAAGCACAAGGTGCCAATGTGATTGATTTAGGCTGCCTGCCTGCCGTACCTTTCCCACATTTAGCGGATGCAGTAAAAGCCCTCAAAGCGTTAAATTTTCAAGTCAGTGTTGATTCGCTTAACACCGATGATTTGCTTACGGCTGGCTATGCGGGTGCAGATTTCTTATTGAGTCTCACTGAAAATACCTTATGGGTGGCACATGAAGTCGCAGCGACACCAATTTTAATCCCAGCTAAACCGCACAGTTTGCCCTCACTTTACCGAGCGATTGAGGCTTGTTTAACCGCTGGGAAACCCTTTATTGCTGATCCGATTTTAGACCCGATTCACTTTGGGCTGACCAATTCAATTGTGCGTTATCAGAAGTTACGTAAAAAATATCCTGATATTAAAATCATGATGGGCATCGGTAATTTAACTGAGCTCACAGATGCAGATACCACTGGTATTAACGCACTATTATTCGGCATCATCAGTGAGCTTGATATTCATGCCGTGTTAGCCACGTCAGTGAGTCCGCATGCGGTTAATGCCGTAGCTGAGGCTGATATTGCTCGACGTATGATGTTCGCAGCAAAGCGTGATGACAGGTTGCCGCGAGGTTACAGCAATGGTTTGTTAGGCTTACATGATAGGCGACCATTTACTTATAGCGCTGATGAAATCAACGAAATTGCTTCATTGATTAAAGATCCGAGTTTTCGCATTCAAATAAGTGAAGCCGGCTTGCATGTGTATAACCGCGATGGCATACATGAAAACCAAGACCCATTTGCTTTGTATCCACATCTAAAAGTTGATGACGATGCATCTCATGCATTTTATCTTGGCGTAGAGTTAGCTCGCGCGCAAATTGCTTGGCAACTTAAAAAGCGTTATGTGCAAGATCAAGAACTTGATTGGGGTGTGAGTACGAAAGCGCAAGATAAAACCAGTAAAACAGCACACCGAGAAGCTTCCATTAAAGAGAAGGTCAGCAAAGTTTTGAATAAAATCAATGAAGCTGACATTAAGCTAGCGCAGGATTTAACATGATTTATGAAACGATTATTAGTACTGTCGATGCAGAAGGGAATGCCCATGTGACACCGTTTGGCATCACCATGCAAGATGATTTAGTGGTTATTTCACCGTATAAACCTTCTGCGACTTTAGCTAATATTCTAGCCACAGAACACGCTGTGATGAACTTAACCGATGATGTGCGCGTTTTTGCCGGTGCTCTTACTAGGCGAAATGCATGGACACTTTTGCCAGCAACAAAAGTAGCAGGGTTTAGATTGGTTGACACCTTAGCGCATAAAGAATTAAAGCTAGTAAAGGTGGTTGATGATGCCTTGCGCCCACAGTTGTTTTTGG
>CAINWC010000135.1 GCA_903854305.1 uncultured Pseudomonadota bacterium
CGGTACGTGGTCAAATTGCATGTTGGGATGCCCAATGACAATGGTAGGCACGTCGGATGGAGGAGGTAGATGTGCATTGAAAGTGCTTATCCATAATAATGCATCGCAGCTTTTCAATTGTTGCGTGCTAGAAAAGTGATAAGTATCGTACTCAGCTTTACCATGCGTGAATCTGTTTCTAGTCGGATAACCACTTAGCCAAGTACTGGTATTGTTCACGCTCATGTCACCATCGCCAGCATTGAGTGGCAGGCCAGCAATGCGGCTGGTTTCATTGAATTTGGCAATCAATTGGGTAATACTTTGAACAGTGAGTTCAGCGTGCGCATATTTAAAGTTACCAGCAGCCCAAACAACCACGGCATATTGTGTGGCTTTTAATTTTTCTAAAATGGTCTGTAATGATGAAATCGTCACGCCGCCAACTTGATCTGAGGCAGACTTCTTATTCAGAGGATTTTTATTATTCATTAAGGCATGTAAGGCATTAATGATTTCAGGGAGCTTTGCCATTTCAGCTTCAATCACCATCGGCTGTTTGCCGTCCGGTGAAATGCCTGCTGTAGTTTTTTCTGCTGCAACGCCTAAATAGATGACTTCAGGGCTGGTTTTATCAAACATGCTATTCGTATTCCACACCAGTTTTTCAAAAAAACGTGGATGGCTACTTACGATGTCAGTACCAATCGCCAAAATTAGGGTTGCACGATTTTTAACTTCGGTCAGCGTGGTATTTTGCCAGCCGCCATTTTGCAGCGCCAAGGTGTTGCGCACCGCGCCTTCACTATGTATATGGTCAAGCGTAGCGCCCGTTTTTTCTGCCAAACTCATCACGGAACGCATGCCTTGAACTTCCGTACCTAAGCCCGCGAATAAAGGTTGCTTACTGGCCCGCAATATTTTTGCCGCAGCTTGTATGGCAGAAGTTAAATCAGTCGCTGTTCCTGCGATGCTGGCCGAGTCTACATTGCGCGAAGAATAAGCTTGCTCAAAAAAAGCAATGCTTTTAGCACAACCATTTTTGATGTTAATGGGGGAGGTTGAAACTAAGGCCACATCATCGCAAAGTAAGCCGCAAGCGGGGCAACTGAAGTCAACGGATTTGCTAATATCATCGGAAGTTTTCATTTGAATGTAATTCTGCCACAAAGTTTGTAATTTTAAGCAAGAATTAAACATGTAAATGTAGGTTTATTTTAAGCGTCAAAAATGGTATTTTATCGTTCTTTTCAATATGTTAAATTAATGGAGTTGTAATGGCTGTTCAACGCACACTTTCTATCATCAAACCTGATGCAGTAGCAAAAAATGTAATCGGTAAAATTCTTACGCGTTTTGAAAACGCTGGCTTAAAAGTAGTTGCTGCAAAAATGGCACAATTAACACAAGCTGAAGCTGAAGGCTTTTACGCAGTTCACGCTGCTCGCCCGTTCTTTGGCGATCTAGTTAAATTCATGATTTCTGGCCCAGTGATGATTCAAGCACTTGAAGGCGAAAATGCAGTGCAAGTGAACCGTGATTTAATGGGTGCTACAAACCCTAAAGATGCTGCTGCTGGCACAATTCGTGCTGACTTTGCTGAAAGCATTGATGCTAATGCAGTGCATGGTTCAGATTCAGAAGAAAATGCGGCGATCGAAATCGCTTACTTTTTCGGTAAGTAATTTTAAGTTTTAGATTTATTAAAGGTAAAAACAATTTTGGTCAATTTGCTCAATTTCAATCAACCACAACTGGCACAATGGTTCGCCGATATGGGTGAAAAACCATTTCGTGCCAAACAGCTGATGCGCTGGATGCATCATTTTGGTGTGCATGATTTTGAGCAGATGACTGATATTGCCAAAGTGTTACGTGAAAAACTAGCCGCTGAGGCTGAAATCACCTTGCCTACCGTGCAGTTAGAGCAAGTCTCTAACGATGGTACGCGTAAATGGTTGATAGGTGCTGACACTGCCAACAGCATTGAAACCGTATTTATTCCTGAAGATGATCGCGGTACTTTGTGTATTTCAAGCCAAGTGGGTTGTGCT
This sequence comes from uncultured Pseudomonadota bacterium, assembly GCA_903854305.1. Lineage (GTDB taxonomy): Bacteria > Pseudomonadota > Gammaproteobacteria > Burkholderiales > Methylophilaceae > Methylotenera. Next base: position 2,034 of record CAINWC010000135.1, read on the forward strand.
TTGGAATGCACGTTTTGTAGTACAGGTCGTCAAGGGTTTAACCGAAACTTAAGTGTTTCAGAAATTATTGGGCAGCTTGCTATTGCAAACCGCTCTTTGCGCTTAGAAACTGGTTACGATATGTTGCCGATTTCAGAGCGCATTATTAGTAATGTGGTGATGATGGGCATGGGCGAGCCTTTGGCCAATTACGATAACGTAGTGACTGCCATGCAGATTATGTTGGATGATAGCGCTTATGGCTTAAGCCGCCGCCGTCTGACGCTTTCCACTAGCGGCTTAGTGCCTGCGATGGATAGACTTAAAGAAGATTGCCCTGTGGCGCTAGCCGTGAGCTTGCATGCGCCTAACGATGCGTTGCGTGATGTGATCGTACCGATTAACAAGAAATATCCGCTGAAAGAATTAATGGCGGCATGTAATCGTTATTTAGAAAAAGCACCAAGAGACTTCGTTACGTTTGAATACGTGATGCTGGATGGCGTGAATGATACCGTTGAGCATGCGCACCAGTTGTTAGCGCTAGTTAAAAACGTATCTTGCAAATTCAACTTGATTCCGTTCAACCCGTTTCCCAATAGCGGTTATGACACGTCTAAAGTGAGCCATATCAAAGTGTTTCGTGACATCTTAATGCAAGCAGGGTATGTGGTTACGGTGCGCAGGACGCGTGGTGAAGATATTGATGCCGCTTGCGGCCAGTTAGCGGGTAAAGTGTTAGATAAGACAAAACGTACTTCTAAAAGAATCCCAATTGAGGCGATTTAATGAATATTAATGTGAACTGTTTAGCAAAAAAAATAAGTACAACAACGGTTAAGTTCGGTGTGTTGATTTGCCTGATCGGCTTGGTTAGTGCTGGTTGTGCAAGCATCGAGCAAAAAGAAAAATCCGATGAGAATCTAAAGGTGCGCGCGCGCGCGCATACAGATTTAGGCGCCGTTTATTTTCAGCAAAAGCAATTTGAAATTGCTTTAGAAGAATTTACCCAAGCCACTAAAATTGATCCTAACTTTGGATTGGCGTTTAATGGCTTAGGCTTAGTGTATGCGGCGCTAGGCCAAGATGATATTGCTAACGGCAACTTTAAAAAAGCCATAGAAGTTGAGCCAAATAATTCAGAATCACATAACAATTACGGTAGTTTTTTATGTGCTAGAAGCCGTTATGATGAGTCGATAAAAGAATTTTTAGCTGCGGTTAAAAACCCATTATATGCCACACCAGCGATGGCTTATACCAATGCGGGCATTTGTTCTATGCGTAAAAAAGACATGGTAAATGCTGAAGTTTATTTGCAAAGAGCGTTACAACTTGAGCCCTTATCAAATATGGCTGCTTATCAACTTGCTACGCTTCAATTTAGTCGTAATGATGCAGTTACCGCTAAAGCAACATTGCAGAATGTCATGCTAAGTCAGCCTGGGCCAGAGATGTTGTGGTTAGCGATTCAAATTGAACGGGCTGTAGGCGTAAGAGATGCTGAGGCTAGCTACGCGTTGCAATTACGCCGTCAATATCCTGATTCTGAGCAAGCTAGATTATTGCGGAACGGACTGTAATGATGACTAATGAACTCACTATTGAGATTTCTGAATCACCTAAAATGGATATTGAGCCGCTAGGTGAGGTATTGTTAGCGGCAAGGAATGCTAAAAACCTTACGCAAAAAGATGTTTCAGATAACTTACGTTTAAGCATTAAACAAATAGATGCGTTAGAAACTAATGCGTTTGATTTATTGCCTGAGGCAATGATTACACGCGGATTTATTCGCAACTATGCACGTTTTCTAGATGTAGATGCTGAGCCATTATTGGAAAGTTATCGTGCTCGTGTGCCAGATAAGTCACCTAATAAGCTGAATGTGCAGTCTTCTATCAATCAAGTCATGTTAACTAAGGAAAGTCAGCCTTGGTTGAAATATATATTAGCGAGTATCTTGATATTGCTATCTTTATTGTCATGGTTTTTTTATATGGACTACATACCAAAACCAGCAAACCCCCCTGTGGCTTTAAAAGCCGATGTGGCAGTTCCCGTCACGGTTCCTGTAACGATTCCGCTTCCAGAAATTGCTTTGCCAGCCGCAGAGCGTATGCCTGAAGTGAATGATGTGGTGGTTGGTGCAGACGCGGCTACTACGCCAAGCCTTGCTACTGATGCAAGCGTTCCTGTGGCTATTGCACCCAATGTTGCGCCGGTAGCAACACCACCTGTGGCTGTTGATTTTAATGCATTAAAGGCGAATGCTGAGCGTGCAAAACAAGCGACATCAGTGGTTACTATGCCGTTGCCAGCAGTGCAGTCGGCAGTAGGTCAATCAAAAGCACCGCAATTGTCCGCCTCTCAAGATAACAAGGCTGCGATTGATACTGCGGCTCTTAATACTACAAAAAAAGTAAGCATGTCTTTTACTGAGCAAACTTGGGTGAGTGTGACCAATAAATCGGGTAAAGTAATTTTTGAAAAAATGCTTTCTGCTAATAGTACTGATGGTTTTGATGGCGAGCCGCCATTTAATGTGCTGATTGGCAATGCAAAAGCAACCAAGCTTATGTATTTAGGAAAGCCTGTGGATTTGGCGCCTTCTACAAAAAGTAATGTTGCACATATCACTTTGCAATAACTACATTAGCAATCATTGTTTAAATTTTGGAGCAGTCGTTGAGCTTATTTCATCTTAATCAGCCACGTAATACTTTGCAGGTGATGATTGCTCATGTGCCAGTAGGTGGTGGTTTGGCTGGGACCTTAGCCGCTCCAGTGGTTGTGCAAAGTATGACGAATACGGATACTGCCGATGCAGAAGCAACCATTAAACAAGTGTTTGAATTGTGGCAAGCTGGGAGTGAAGTTGTTCGCATTACCGTTAACTCTCCAGAGGCCGCTGCGCAAGTAAGCAATATTCGTCGTGGCTTAGATGCTTTAGGTTGTAACGTACCGCTGGTAGGCGATTTTCATTACAACGGACATAAGCTGTTAGCCCAGTATCCAGATTGCGCAGAAGCGCTCGCCAAATACCGCATTAATCCAGGTAATGTAGGCAAAGGCTCTAAGCGCGACGAACAATTTGCAGCTATGATAGAAGCGGCAATCCAGTATAAAAAAGCGGTGCGTATCGGCGTGAATTGGGGTAGTTTAGACCAAGCCAAGATGGCACAAATGATGGACGATAATGCTAAATTGCCTTCGCCGTTGTCGTCAGAAGCATTGATGCGTGAAGCTTTGATTCAATCGGCTCTTGAGAGTGCGCAGCAAGCCGTTGATTTAGGTTTGTCACCTAATCAAATTATCATTTCTTGTAAAGTCAGCAATGTGCAAGATTTGGTTAAAGTCTATTCAGATCTAGCCAGTCGTAGCGATTATCCCTTGCATTTAGGCTTAACTGAAGCTGGTATGGGTTCTAAAGGTATTGTGGCTTCAACGGCTGCGCTGGCTTTGCTTTTGCAGCAGGGCATTGGCAATACGATACGTGTGTCATTAACGCCGGAACCGAATGAATCGCGCACTAAAGAAGTGATTGTTGCCCAAGAGATTTTACAAACAATGGGTATTCGTTCATTTACGCCATTGGTAACCGCTTGCCCAGGTTGCGGTCGCACGACATCGACCTATTTTCAAGAACTCGCGATGCAGATTCAACGTTATTTACGTAATCAAATGCCTGTGTGGCGTGGTCAATATGACGGCGTTGAAAACATGAGCGTTGCTGTGATGGGCTGCGTGGTGAATGGTCCCGGTGAATCAAAGTTAGCGAATATTGGCATCAGTTTGCCTGGTACTGGTGAAACGCCTGTGGCACCGGTATTTGTGGATGGCGAAAAAACCGTGACGCTAAAAGGTGACCACATTGCGCAAGAGTTTCAGGCCATTGTTGAAAATTATGTGCAAACTAATTACGCCGTAGGCGGAAAATTACATGCAAGCGTAGTCAATAAATCGGCGCATAGCAGTGAGCCGCAAAAGATCATTCCAATTCAAGCAATTAATTAAAGCAGTCACACTATGGTTGAAAACTCAATAAAAACTAAGCAAGCCAAATCTACCAGCACTAAATTTCAAAGCATCAAAGGTTTCTACGATATTCTGCCGGAAGCTACACCATTGTGGTTTAAGCTGGAAGATACAGCGCGCCGTGTGCTAGGCCAATACGGTTATAAAAATATTCGCATGCCTTTAGTCGAACCTACTGACTTATTTGTGCGCTCTGTAGGCGAGCACACCGATATTGTAGAAAAAGAAATGTATGCGTGGGAAGACGCTCTTAATGGTGATAAGTTGACCTTGCGACCTGAAGGTACGGCAGGCTGCGTGCGTGCGGTGGTAGAGCACAACCTTACTTACAATGGCCCGCAAAGGCTTTGGTACAGCGGTGCGATGTTTCGCCATGAAAACGTGCAAAAAGGCCGTCAACGCCAGTTTCATCAAGTTGGCGTGGAAGCTTTTGGCTTTGATAGCCCGCAAGTGGATGCGGAGCAAATTGTTTTATTGGCAAGACTTTGGCGTGAGTTAGGCATTGCCGATGTTGAGTTGCAAATCAATAGCATCGGTGATGCACCTGAGCGCGCGGCCTATCGCAATACCCTGATTGCTTACTTTGAACAGCATATGGATTTGCTAGATGAAGATGCTAAGCGCCGTTTGCATACGAATCCTCTGCGGATTTTAGATACTAAGAATCCACGCATGCAAGCTATATGTGACAATGCTCCTAAGTTGATGGATTTTTTGGGCGATGAAACCCGTGCGCATTTTGATGGTTTGTGTAAGTTGTTGGATGACGCTGGTGTAGCATATTTAATTAATGCACGACTTGTACGTGGCTTGGATTATTACAATCGCACCGTATTTGAATGGGTGACTACCAAACTCGGCGCACAAGGCACGATTGCCGGTGGCGGCCGATATGATGCATTGGTCGAGCGTTTAGGGGGCGAGGCAACCCCAGCATGTGGCTTTGGTATAGGTTTAGAGCGTGTATTTCTGTTGATGCAAGAATATGGCATTACTGCAGAAGATGCGCCAGATGTGTATTTGGTGAATGTGGGTGAGTTGGCAGAAAATACGGCATTCAGCATTGCAGAACAGCTACGTAATGCTGACATTCAAGTGGTGTTACATGCGGGCGGTGGAAGTTTTAAGTCGCAAATGAAAAAGGCAGATAGAAGCCAGGCCAAGTTTGCATTGATTCTTGGTGATGATGAAGTGGTGCGTCAACAAGTGACATTAAAGCCTATGCAGGCCGAAATCAAAGGCGAGCAACAGCAATGTAGTATTGAAGAAGCGATTAAAATTTTGCTAGCAAGCTAAAAACAAGCGGGTTAACGCACAATATTGAGCAAATAAAATGACAGTTACTACAGCATTATTACAGCTTGAACACGTGAGTATCGCGCTTAAGAAAACGCCATCACGTTTATTGGTGAATAATGTGAGTTTTGCTATTGAAGCGGGCAAAACGACTTGCGTGGTCGGTGAGTCTGGCAGTGGTAAAAGTTTAACGGCATTGTCTGTGATGGGCTTATTGTCTAAGCAACTGCAATTAATCACGGGTAAAGTCTTGTTTAACGATGGTGACGCGGGCGTTCAAGATTTAACTTTATTGGATGCCGAAAGTTTGCGAAAAATTCGTGGTGCAAAAATTGCCATGATTTTTCAAGAACCGATGACTTCGCTGAACCCTGTGCTAACTGTGGGCTATCAGATTGGTGAAAGTCTAACGACCCATTTGGGCCTTAAAGGTGATGCTTTAAAAATTAAAATCGCAAGTTTGTTAGAAATGGTGGGTATTCCACCTAGTCGCGCTAATAGTTACCCTGATGAGTTGTCTGGCGGGCAACGTCAGCGCGTGATGATTGCGATGAGCATTGCTTGCGAACCACGTTTGTTAATTGCTGACGAGCCAACCACTGCTTTAGATGTAACGGTGCAAGCGCAAATACTTAAGCTGCTTGACGCACTTAAAACACGTATGAATATGGGTATGTTGTTTATTACCCACGATTTTGGTGTGGTAGCGGATATTGCAGATAATGTAGTGGTGATGTTCAGAGGCGAAATTGTGGAAGCTGGCACAAAAGATCAAGTGTTAAACAATCCGCAGCACCCTTACACAAAAGCCTTGCTAGCATGTGTGCCAGATGCCGAAGGTAAAAAGCCACTTAAGCCGATTGATTATGCCTGGCTGCCAGAAAATGAAGTAGCTCAAAATGTACAGGTGGCTTTATGAGTGAAAGCACGTTAAATCTTGGTAATGTAATACTGGTTGCCAACCATTTAGTAAAAACCTATCGCCAACGCAGCGGTAAATTTGGCTTTGGAACTACTTTAGTGAAAGCGTTAGATGACGTTAGTATCAGTCTTCGTGAAGGCAGTACGCTGGCAGTAGTAGGGGAATCTGGCAGCGGTAAATCCACGTTGGCACGTTGTCTGTTACAATTGCAACCCTTGGATAGTGGCGAAGTGTTTTTTGACGGTCAAGATTTAGCTAAATTAGATGGTGCATCCTTAAGAGCCGCGAGGAAAAATCTGCAAATGGTGTTTCAAGACCCATTTGCATCGCTTAATCCGCGTATGCGTGTGGGTCAAATTGTAGGCGAAGGCTTGCTGATTCATGGCTTAGGAAGTGGTGTAGAGCAACAGCAAAAAGTGATCGCAATGTTGAAGCGTGTTGGTTTAACCGAAGCTGATATGCAAAAATATCCGCATGAGTTTTCAGGTGGGCAAAGGCAGCGTATCGGTATTGCGCGTGCCTTAGTGCTAAAGCCTAAAGTTGTGGTGTGTGATGAGCCGGTTTCAGCATTAGATGTGTCGATTCAAGCGCAAATATTATTACTACTCAAAGAGTTGCAAGTGGAAATGGGTTTGAGTTACATATTTATTAGCCACGATTTACGCGTTGTACGCCATATTGCGGATGATATTGTAGTGATGAACCAAGGTAAAGTAGTCGAGCAAGGTTCGGTAGTTGATATTTACCAGCAGCCAAAACATGAGTACACACGTAATTTACTGGCGGCTATCCCAGGCAAAAAAATGGCTAATGCATAGTAAAGTGCATACAATAAAACAGTAAAATTAGATTTAAACAAGATTAGGAAATGAAATGGCATACGATTTAGAAGAACAAGAGCAGTTAGATGAATTTAAAGCATGGTGGAAAAGTTATGGTAAGTTAGTGACTAATGCGGTACTGGCTTTAATTGTTGGTTACGCGGCTATTCAAGGCTGGAAATATTATCAAAACAATCAGTCAGTTGAAGCTTCTACGCAGTTTCAAGAACTGCTGGTAACCGATGAAAAAGACCTGAAAGCCATTCAAGCTAAATCAGCTATGCTGATGGATAAATTTAGCGCAACGCCCTATGCAGGTCGTGCTGCCTTGTATGCAGCTAAAGCTAATTATCTCGCCAGTGATAATAAAAGCGCTAAATCACAGTTAGATTGGGCCGTTAAAAATGCAAAAGAAACGTCTATTAGTGCTTTAGCAGGTTTGCAGTTAGCCAATATTTTAGTTGAAGAAAAAGATTATGAAGGCGCATTGAAATTACTTAATGCACAGCATGATGCAGGTTTTGATGGTCTATTTTCAGACCTTAAAGGCGACGTATTAGTGAGCCTTGGTAAGAGCGCTGAAGCAAGAACTGCCTATAAAGAAGCGTTAACTAAGCTGGATTCGCAAGGTAAATATCGTGCGCTTACACAAAAGAAACTTGAAGCGCTTGGTGAGTAATGGATTGCTTGTCAATTCATTCAATCAGCCTCACATAATCAAGCTGGAGTATTGCTTTGTTCCCTTATAACGTCCCTCATCATTTAATGAAAAAACTTTTAAGCCTATTTATTTTATCAAGTTTATTATTGGTGACTGCTTGCAGCAGTATCACCGAAATGAAATCAGATCTGTCCGATAAAATTTTTGGACGAGAAGTCGCTGATGCGCCAGATACTTTAGTTGAAATCAAGCAAACGGTAACATCAAAGGTATTATGGCAGGCTAAAGTTGGCGTTGCGGCTGACTCTGATTTTATCCCCGTGATTGAGGCTGGATATGCTTATGCAGCAAGTGCTGATGGAGAATTGGTTAAATTAGACGCGACCAATGGTAGTCAATTGTGGCGCGTGAACACTGGTGAAAAAATTTCAGGTGGTGTTGGTGTCGGCGGTAGTTTAGTGATGGTGGGTACACAAAAGGGCATGGTTTACGCCTACGACATTGCCGGAAAACTGCAATGGAAATCTAAATTATCCAGCGAAGTTTTAAGCGCACCAAAATATTTTGATGGTCTAGTCATTGTGCGCACTGGTGACAGCCGTATTTTTGGTATTAATGCGAATGATGGTAGTCGTAAATGGGTTTATGACCGTACCTCGCCAGCACTTACTTTACGTAGCAGTGCTGGCGTAGTGGTAGATGGCGGTGCCGTTTATGCAGGCTTTGCTGGTGGTAAGTTAGCAGCACTGCGCGCAGATAATGGGAAAATTCTATGGGAGGCTTCAGTTGCTCAGCCTAAAGGCGTTACCGAGATAGAACGTATTGCCGACATTACTAGTTTGCCAGTTGTTGATGGTCCGTTGATTTATGCGGTTGCTTATCAAGGGAAAATTGCTGCAGTAGATAGAGCTACAGGCCGCGTGGTGTGGAATCGTGATATTTCAAGTCTTGCAGGCTTAAGTGCAGAAGATGGACGTATTTTTGTTTCGCATGCAATAGGCTCTGTTTATGCGCTTGATTACACCACAGGTAAGACTTTTTGGCGGCAAGCCGCACTCAAAAATAGACGTTTAACAGCGCCAGTGCCAATGGGTAGCTTGGTTGCGGTTGGCGATTTAGAAGGCTATGTTCATTTTTTAAGTAGAGAAGATGGCGCTATTACCTCTAGAGTTAAAATCAGCAGTAGCACGATATTGCCGCAAATGGCACTTATCAGCAGTAATACCGTATTAGCACAAACACGTGACGGTGGAATTTATGCTATTCAAGTCAAATAATGGCTCACTTTAGCCGTTAAATTTCACACGTTGTTTAATTGCTTGCAATTATTTTTTAGAATTACTTAGCTTTAGTTGCTTAAGCTAAAGAATCGTTTAGTTATAAGCACTATTTAGAAGGCTCGCATGTTACCTACCCTTGTTTTGGTTGGTCGACCTAACGTCGGCAAATCCACCTTATTTAATCGTCTCACCAAAAGCCGTGATGCTCTTGTAGCAGACTTGCCTGGACTCACACGTGACCGTCACTATGGACGCGGTATAGGCGCAAGTCAGCCTTATTTAGTGGTTGATACTGGCGGCTTTGAACCGAATACCGATAGTGGCATCCTTAAAGCCATGGCAGTACAAACGCTCTTGGCGATTGATGAGGCCGATGTCATCATCTTTATCGTCGATGGCCGCCAAGGTGCTACCCCGCAAGACATGGAAATTGCCAATCGTTTACGTCGATGTAAATGCCCAGTGTTGCTGGCGGTAAATAAAACAGAAGGTATGAACAAAGCCGTCGTGAGCGCAGAGTTTCACGAGTTAGGTTTGGGTGATCCACTGTCCATTTCGTCTGCCCACGGTGAAGGCGTAAAAGACATTATCGATTTAGCACTTGAAAGTTTTCAAGTGGTTGAAGAAGAGCCTGAAGAAGATTATACCGGCGATAGAGTGCCTAAAGTCGCCATTGTTGGCCGCCCAAATGTAGGTAAATCAACTTTAGTGAATGCATTGCTAGGTGAAGAGCGCGTGATTGCGTTTGATGAGCCAGGTACTACACGTGATTCCATTTCAATTGATTTGGAAAAAAATGGTAAACACTACACGCTGATTGATACTGCTGGTGTGCGCAAGCGTGGCCGTGTATTAGAGGCGATTGAAAAATTCTCAGTCATTAAAACCATTCAGTCTATTGAAGAAGCCAACGTAGTTATTTTGGTAGTGGATGCGCAAGAAGGTATTACCGAACAAGATGCGCACGTGGCTGCTTATATATTAGAAGCAGGGCGCGCATTAGTCGTAGCAATCAATAAGTGGGATGGCTTAAAAGAAGAAGAGCGCGATTGGGTTAAGCGTGAAATTGATCGTAAACTCATGTTTTTGGACTTTGCTGAGTTTCATTACATATCAGCATTACGTAAAAAAGGTCTGCCTGAATTATTTACTTCAGTGGATGTTGCCTTTAAAGCTGCGTTTGCAAAACTTTCTACCCCACAACTTACACGCGTGTTGATTGATGCGCTACAACAGCATCAACCGCCTATTAGCAAGGGTATTCGTCCTAAGTTGCGCTATGCCCATCAAGGCGGCAGCAACCCACCTATCGTGGTGATTCACGGCAATCATGTGGATGGTGTAAAAGATGCTTATACGCGTTTCTTAGAGAAAACATTCCGCAGAACATTCCAGCTATCTGGTACACCACTACGAGTGCAATACAAGCAAGGCAGCAATCCGTTTGCTGAGGATGAAGATAAACGTAAGCCTGGTGAAGGCATCGTGAGTATGCGTCGTCGTAAAACAGCACATCGCGCTGAATTGAAAGCGAAAAAAGAGGTGGAAGATAAAGATAGAAGCGCTAAAAAGCGCTAGTTGCAAATGATGCCGTTAGTTAATTTAACTGTGCTATCTAATTTAACTGCGCTATCAATGAAATATTTTAAGGGTTTACAGTATTTGGTAATTAGCGTTTAAATTAATCAGTGATGTAAACGCTGATTAATTTGTTTTAACCGCTGTTCTGTAAACTGTGAAAGCTCTGGCGTGAGCGTTGCACTTGCTTGTGCGCGTGTAAAGGCGTCTTTGGCATTCTCTAATTTACCAACGGCTTGTAGTGAAATACCAAGACCGATAAGTGAATTTGGGGTAGCGTCGTTAAGTGAGATTGCGGTCATGTAGTGATTGATAGCCTCTTCATGGCGTTCTACACGTTGCAAGAGCGTTGCAAAAAAACTGTGGTAATCTGCATTAGCTTTTGCGTAAATTAAACCTTGCTCCAAGGTATTTAAAGCGCTGACTCGGTCACCAGCCTCAACTTGTAATCGTGCAAGTGCCATCCGAAAATCACTTTGTTCAGGTGCAATCACCAAGCCTGCTGTGAGTGTTGCTTTGGCTTCATCATTACGTTTGTTATCTATCAATAAACCTGCCAGAGTTTGCCTAGCCTCTTGGTTGCTCGGGTTTGCCTCAAGCGCCTGCGTTAAATTGGCCTGTGCTTCGGCCACTCTGCCTTGTTGAAGGTTGATTAATGCTTGATGATAGAAGTTTCCAGATTTTTGATCTGGCCTAATTTGTTTGCCGATGGAAACATTGTCCACATTTGACTTTACTACGGGCTTTGATACAAGATGATCTGCAGCCATTGACTTCTCTGATTCAATAGTTTTGGCTGAATTTACAGGCTCAGGTATTAAGTGCGTCTTTACATTATTGCTTTCTAACGTTGCTTTATCAGCTTTAGTTGATGGGGTTTGTGCTGGTATTGGTTTGTAAGTAAGTTCAGTTGCAAATAATGGGGAAGATTCAGAATTGGCTGGCTTTTCAATCGCACTTGCGATGCTAGGTGAAGCAACCAAAGGTGCTTCAATTTTTTGTTCAGATGTTTGATTTGTAATGTCAACAATCGTTGGTGTTTTTGAATTGTTAATGAATGTTTTGGCCGCTTCAGTTTTTTGAGATATGGTTGATCCGAGGTGTGTTGATAAGTAAACACCAACAGCCAATATCACCATGAACCCGCCAATTTTTATGTAAGGTAATTTTGTGGTCAATGGTTTCGGTTGATGTTGACTGATTACGCCCAGTTTTGTTGTAATTGTTTTGTCTGTATTGGCGATCATCACGTCAGAATCCCCTGCACCGCGCTGTTCCAGATCCTTTAACATTTGATTAATTAAACTCATTTTAGTATCAGTCTTTTTATATTGTGATTCAGATTATTTTGCATAAACTAAAAATGCACTGGCACATACGCCCAGCAGTACAGTTAACGAAATTGTAAATAATCGTACTTTTCGCCAAATAGATTCAATGGATTTAGTATCTGCGGCAGCCGCAAGCACTTCACTGAACCCCACTTGGTATTTACCTTTGCCATAGGTGGCCAGTAGTGCTTTGTGTGCCAGTATGTTCACTAAGCGCGGCACACCTTTTGATTTTAAATACATCAACGTCATGGCCGCGCTGCTAAACATGCGGCTACCTTTATACCCTGCAATCACGAGTCGATGGCTCAAGTAATATTGCATTTCGTCACGGCTTAAACGATCCAGCTGATATTCAAAAGTGATGCGCTGTTTTAGCTGTCGAATCGACGCATGATTTAATTTATCTTCAAGCTCAGGTTGACCGAAAATTACGACTTGTAGCAGTTTTCTTTTTTCAGTTTCAAGATTACTTAAGAGGCGCAAAGCTTCAAGCGTTTCGATTGGCATGGCTTGAACTTCATCAAGACACACCACCACTTTGATGCCATTTCGAGCAAAGTCTAACAAGGCATGTGTGAGCGCATTCAATAGCGCATGCTGCGTAACCTCGGCAGGTAGCGCAATGCTTAATTCGTCTGCAAGCACCATTAGCAAAGATTGTGGTTCTAAATAGGGGTTAGGCACATAGGCCACTTTGAAGCTGGAATCTAGGCTAGACATCAGCTTGCGGCATAACAATGTTTTACCTGTACCTACTTCACCGGTTATTTTAATGAACCCTTCGCCTGATAGAATCGCAAACAACAGCGTATTGAAACCTTCTTGATAGCTGCGCGATCCAAAATTGAGTTAGACCCGATTTTGTGGAAGGGCAAGTTGATGATATTTTATCAACTTGTTAG
>CAINWC010000136.1 GCA_903854305.1 uncultured Pseudomonadota bacterium
CCTGCTTGCCATGAGTTAGAACGCTTGCGAAAGACCATATGCTTCTCCAAACAGGACAAGCAACAGAAACGAAAAAGCCCCACATGCTGTGAGGCTTATAAATACTGGGGTGCCCGAGATGATGGTACTGGGCACTGGGAAACCAAAGTGTCACTCAATTTCCAGAAATTCGATAAAGCAGATATAAAAATTAAGAATAGCGCTAATTTGCATTTAGCTAAGTAGCGATACTTCAATTCTAATCAATAATCAAATCAATTTACTTCCATACCTGGTATATTTCTTCAGAACCTGGTAATCTGCTCTTTAGAAGTGATTGGATAGATTGACTTTTCAAAACTATTCTTAAACGTATATGTATGAATATATTAATCATGCAAGTGATGAGGGTAGAGAGATGGTGACATTTGTAGATTTATTCTGCGGTGGCGGCTTTGGTGCCAGGGGCGCCGTACGTGGAGGGGGCGTGCCTTTGCTAGGCTTAGATGCATGGGATTTAGCAACCAAAACATATAAAGTAAACTTTCCCGAAGCTGATGTTATTACTGAGTTAATTCAGGACGTAAATACTTCAGAACTTGGCCAAAAATATAAGCCTGATGTCTTACTAACCTCACCAGAATGTACATCACATTCAATTGCTCGTGGCTCGAAACCAGGAACTGAGCGCAGTCGTGAAACAGCAATAGGTATAATTCCATGGATTGAGTCAATGCAACCTCGATGGGTTATTGTCGAGAATGTAAATAGAATGAAAAAATGGAATAGGCATAATGAATTAGTTGAGTCTATTGAGAGCCACGGCTACACAGTTAGCGATTTACTCCTTAATTCAGCTGATTTCGGTTCCGCTCAAGCCAGGAAAAGAATGTTTCTTGTATGTGACAGAGAAGGCTCGAAAGTGAGCAGGAACGAGCTTCTTTCATTCGGAGATGGACAACCTTCATCAGCTAGAGATGTTATTGAATGGGATGCAGAGTATCGCTCTAATAGGCTATATAAAGATAATAGAGCCAAAGCGACTCTTGAAAGAGCAGAACGCGCTATTGAAAAGTTAGGCCGAAATATTCCTTTCATTATTGTTTATTACGGCTCTGATTATGCAGGGGGCTGGCAATCTCTTGATGCCCCTTTGCGCACAATAACAACTATTGATCGCTTTGGTTTAGTAACTTGGCGTAACGATGAACCATATTTGCGCATGCTTCAACCCAGTGAATTACTAAAAGCCATGGGTGGCGGCAATGAACATATACTGCCATTTGGGAGTCGACGTCAAAAAGTAAAATTATGTGGAAACGGTGTTTGTGCAGACGTGATGACTGCAATTTTTCAATGGATAGGTGCTAAACAGGAAGCATCAATATCATCTCAACCACATACACCCAATATAGCTAATAGCGCTCATGCATATCAGCTTGCAGAATTTAATGATCATCTAAAATTCTGGGCAGCACTAAGATTTCATGATTGGTTACCATTTTTAAATGAAAGTGCACAACACTATGCAAGCTATCTAACAAATATTGAATCTCAAACGCCTTCATGGTTGCTCACAGGACGCTTTGATTTAGCACTAATAACTGGAGTCGTAACTGGTGCATTTACCTGCTTTTTAATTGCTAGGCCAGAATCAGCTATCCGCCATATTGCAGGAAGACGTTTGTTTAAGGGCGCTGTTGCAAAACGCTTACTGAAATCGAGATCTCAGAAAGAAATTGGGAAATCTACTGCTGGTTTAAAGATGCATCCTCAATTTGATTGGCATCTTTCGGAGCAGCGCGAAACCCAACACACCTTGATTATGGGAAGTGTAGGCAGTGGTAAGACCGTAATCCTTAATCCAATGATAAGGGCGGCAATAGAAAGAAATGATCGCGTTGTGATCTATGATAATAAAGGTGACTTTACTAAATGGTTACCAGACCATGTACTTATAGCACCATGGGACAGCAGAAGCAAAGCTTGGCATGTTGCAGGGGACTGTCGGAATGAACAAGACGCCCGCCAACTAGCAGCTAGGCTCATTTTACCCAGTAGCGACCCGATCTGGAGTCAAGCTGCCCGCCAATTGCTTACTGCAATTCTGATTAAACTACAGAAAGAACATGGAACCGATTGGGGATGGCAAGATCTTTATAAATTGGCTTGCTCAAGTATGGATGACTTGCTTTCAATAGTCTCAGAATACCTTCCTGAAGCAGTACATTTGGTACAAGCTCCTGGAAAAACGACTCAATCTGTATTAATA
>CAINWC010000137.1 GCA_903854305.1 uncultured Pseudomonadota bacterium
ATGATTATTTTTAATTCTTAATATTCCATTTTATAGTGCATGGATTCGCATTTTACAAATACAGATTAAAGGTTAATTCATGTCACTTACTCATAGCGCGAACCAACTTGCCTTGAAACACAATCAAGATGTTTCGCAAGCAATTTTACGAGCAGTTGAAGAACTTAAGCAAGGATCTGGCTTTGGCTCAATTGAAATCGTGCTGCACGAAGGCCGTGTGACACAAATTGAAAAGCGAGAAAAACTTAGATTGACGCAGGACAACACTAAAACTACGCCTACTGCAAAAGCAGCGGCTAAATAAGAGATCGTTATACATCTTATATACATGAGCTGACCAGTAAGCTGGAAGCTTTTATCGGGAGATAAAAATGCAATTCAAATTTACAAAATTCGCCACTGTGCTTCTTGCTAGCGGCATCATTTCATTACCACTCGCAGCGCATGCGAACGACAGCTCAGAGCTTGAAGAGCTTCGCGGTCTAGTACAAGAGCTAAGCCAACAAGTCAAAGTGTTGGCGCGTAAGGGTGAAGTTGCAGAAGAAGATGCGACTGCCGCTAAAAAAACAACACCGGTCGTAAAAGCCAGCGCAAGCGGTTTTGGTTTAGAATCTGCAGACGGAAAGAACTCCATCAAACTAGGCGGTTTGGTGCAGTACGATTATCGCAGCTTTGATGGCGGTGCTAACGATGTTCGCAATCGCAGTGATGCACGTGCAGGCAGCCTTAATGCGGTAACTGGCTTTCATGATGCTAGTGATACCTGGTTAGCACGCAGGCTCCGTCCAAACATTCAAGGTACTGTGTTTGGTAAATATGACTTCCGCTTCCAGGAAGAATTTGCTGGTGGTAGCGCTTCTGTAGTTGATGCTTATATTGATGCGCGCTTCAACCCTGCATTCAAAGTGCGTATTGGTAAGTACAAACCGTTTGTTGGACTTGAGCGCTCTCAAAGTGGTGGTGATATCAAGTTTATTGAAAGAAGCTATGTTTCTAATAACATTCTGCCAAATAGAGACCAAGGTATTTCTGTGTATGGCGATGTACTTGATACCAAATTAAACTATGCACTTGGCTTTAACAACGGTGTGGTTGATGGCGGTAACGCTAGCACAGCTTCTGCTTTTAATGACAACAAAGAAGTGACTGCCAGAATATTCGCAACGCCATTTAAAGATGACATCAACGCATTAAGTGGCTTGGGTTTTGGTCTTGCTGCTACTTACACAGACTCAACCGCAGAAAAAAATCTTAACTTTACCGATACTTCATCGGCAGATGGCACGCGTAATGGTTTGCCTAGCTATGTAACAAATAGTCAGCAAACATTCTTTAGATACAGCCCTGCAGCAGTTGCTGACGGCAAGCGTTTGCGTATTGCGCCACAAGCCTATTACTATAATGGACCATTTGGTTTGCTAGCTGAATACGCGAGAGTTTCACAAGATGTAAGTCTTGCGAGTGGCGGATCTCCTGCTACTGGTGCTGGATCTTCAGGCACGGGAGCTTTATCTACAGCGCAATCAACAATATTGCCAAAATCAAACAAAACCCTTAACAATGACGCTTGGCAAATCGCTGCTACTTATTTGTTAACAGGTGAAGACTCATCATTCAAGAGCATCAAACCGAAAAATGATTTTGACCTAGATAAAGGCGGTTGGGGAGCTTGGGAGTTAGCATTACGTTATAGTGAACTGAATGTTGATGGTGATACTTTCAAGGACGCTAATGGATTGCTAGCAGCGCAAACGAGTGCAGATGCAGTACCTACACTAGCTCAATCTTTTGCCGATCCTACATTAAGTGCAAGTAAGGCTAAAACCTGGACTGCTGGTGTCAATTGGTATCTGAATTCAAATGCAAAAATCGTGTTGAACTATGAGCAAACTTCATTTGATGGTGGTGCTGCCGCTGGTAATGCCTTTAAGCCGGATGGATCAAGCAACAACTACAACGCTGCCACAAACAAAGTAAAAGACCGTCCGGATGAGCGTGCGCTATTTGCTCGCTTCCAAGTAGCGTTCTAAACAGCAATACTTTATCCCTAAATGTAATTTCTTTAGGGATAAAGTTTTATCTTAAAAAATAATTTAAATAACGAATACCAAATAACTATATTAAGGACCTTCCATGAAAAAAACACTTTTAGCCATTGCCTTGCTATCAGTCGCGTTTGGTGCCACAGCACCAATTAGCGCTTCTGCTAAAGACATTAGCCTACTTAACGTTTCTTACGACCCAACGCGTGAGCTTTACCAAGATTTCAATGACGCTTTCAGTAAATATTGGTTAGCAAAAACCGGCGATAAAGTCACCGTTAAAGCTTCTCACGGCGGCTCTGGCAAACAAGCACGCGCCATTATTGATGGCTTGGATGCTGACGTAGCAACACTCGCACTGGCTTATGATGTGGACCAACTGCAAGAAAAGGGGAAATTGATTCCTAAAGACTGGCAAAAGCGCTTGCCGCACAATAGCTCACCTTACACTTCAACCATTGTATTATTGGTTAGAAAAGGCAACCCTAAAAACATTAAGGATTGGGATGACTTAGTGAAACCAGGCGTATCTGTGATTACGCCAAATCCTAAAACATCAGGTGGCGCACGTTGGAATTATCTAGCGGCTTGGGCATACGCGCAAAAACATGACGGTAATGATGAAGCTAAAACGAAAGAATTTGTTGGCAAGTTGTTTAAGAATGTCCCAGTACTAGATACCGGTGCGCGTGGATCTAGCACGACCTTTGTAGAACGTGGCATCGGCGACGTATTGCTGGCTTGGGAAAATGAAGCATTTTTAGCACAAAAAGAATTAGGCGTAGGCAAGTTCGAAATTGTGGTGCCTTCACTTTCTATCCTAGCGGAACCGCCAGTGACTGTGGTGGATAAATTTGCTAAGAAACATGGTACAGAAGCTGTTTCTAAAGCTTATCTGGAGTATTTATATACTGAGGAAGGCCAAGAAATTGCTGCTAAAAATTACTATCGTCCAACATTAGCATCTGTGGCTAAGAAATATGAAGGTCAATTTCCAAAAGTTAATTTCGTGAAGATTGATGATGACTTTGGTGGTTGGCAAGTGGCGCAGAAAAAACACTTTTCTGACGGCGGTACTTTCGATCAAATTTATCAAAAATAGTCATTTTTTAACTAACGCGCATTAACTTGTATGCAGAACTGGACAAAATCCGGTTCTGCATCTAATCACAGGAGACTCTTATCATGAGTTCAGTTTTAATCGTAGGTGGTGACCAGATAGATGGCATCAAGCAAGTGTTATTCAATTACGGTATTGACCATATTAATCATTGGTCAGGTCGCAAGGCTGGAGACAGCAATAAAATCATTCCGCAAGACACTAAAATCATAGTATTAATCACTAATTGGATTAGCCATTCCATTACATACAAAGTTAAAAAAAATGCCATGAAACGTGGTATTAAAGTTATTTACACCCCAAATGGTTCTACGGCCTTACATAACCGGTTACAGAAAATCGGCTCTGATTTTACATTGGAGAGTGATTGTGAAAGTGTAAGCAATACAGTCACGTGCTTCTTACATTGATACATGGAACTTATGTGGTTACTAAAGTTAACTACGCCTGTATTACATGACGTTCATCAATACGTAATTATTTACATTCTCCCATGCAACATTTTCCCTCGAAAAATGTTGCACTTCAAATGTTAGCTTGCCTCTCTATAAACAATCGTCCTTTATAGCCAATACAGCCCCATACATCATTACCAATATTGCTTTGCGGATTAAATAGTCACGCGCAAGTATTAAGAATTGTGTCTAACGCAGACTTACCATAACAGTAGTGGCCGCAACGTTAACTAAATACCACACTCCACTTAAGAGCCAAGACCATCGCCAGAGTAAGATGGGCCATGGATGTTGATCCAATAGCATTTTAAGCCTGCGCAAGCCAGCCATCATTAAGCGCATAGCCTTCCCAAGGATCGAGCTGAGCCAGTCCGGTGAGGCAAC
>CAINWC010000138.1 GCA_903854305.1 uncultured Pseudomonadota bacterium
CTGATTGTCCGCATCAGAATCAAGATTGCCAAAACCGCGCTGCTTCATATCCCGCTCAGCTAACTCATAGCCGTTAGAGCATTCTTCAAGGATTTTAAGTCGATCAATAGACTCAGATTCAGCATCCTTAGAAGGCAATAAAAAGCAATATCCTTTGCCTCCTTTACGCGCTACACGTCCACGGAGTTGATGCAGTTGGGCTAATCCGAAATAATCTGCATCAATCGCCATAATCGCCATCAATGAAGGCAATGTTATGCCAACCTCTATCAACGTAGAGGCCACTAGAACATCGAATTTCTTATCCTTCATATTTTGTATTGCCTGTGCTTTTTCAGCGTCACTAAGCTTGCCGTGTATCACGCCTACCCGTCCAGGGAATCTGGCCTCCCAACGTAAAGCCGCATCTTTAACAGATTTACCATTAACATCGCCAGAGCTTTCAACACTTGGATAAACTACCGCCAGTTGCCCGCCATCTTTAATGATCGTTGCGACAAAATCCATGGCTTTTTTGTAATTTTCTTCAACAACTACGCGCGTATGTATGCTTTTTTTAACTGGGCACTCAGTCATTTGAATAAGCCGATAACCACCATATTGAACCAATGCGATAGAGCGTGGAATTGGTGTGGCCGTTGATTCAATCAGGTTGGTATGTCCACTGACTAATTCAGCTCGCTGTTCAGCGCCAAATTTATGCTGTTCATCTACAATGACTAAGCCAAACTTCACGTTACTTCTCTTTGCCGCACCTAATAAAGCAGTTGTTCCTATTGAGATAGCCCCTTGAATCTTTCCGCCAGCTTTAACTAAATGAATGTCTAACTCAGGAAAGTAGCCTTTCATCTCCAAATAAAGCTGCTCGGCCAGCAACATCGTTGGTGCCATAATGCCTACTGGAACACCAGTAATAGCTGTAACCGCTGCAGGAATCATAAATACAATACTTTTACCAACGCCAACGTCTGCTGAAATCAAATCCAATAGAGGAAATGGCTCTCTCAACCCTTGAACAATGTGTTGAATTGCCTTGGTTTGGTCATTTGTTAACGAAAAGGGTAACTCAGATACGAGTTTTGATACTACGCTCCCGTTAATTAGAATGCTTGAAGCTTGAACAGGAATGCGAGAACGATGATCTACAGCAGATTGAACTAATCCAAGTACAGAAGATTTAGACGCAGCTAATGATGCGGCTACTCCATCCTCTTTAGTGGCTGGCCAATGTAGATCATGAATCATTTTATTGGCGGTCATGCCGGCGTATTTAGTGAACTGTACGTCTCGCAACCCTATGCGAGAGACCAGACTCATTGCGGCTTGTTCGGTAAACGCGCGGGCAGCCATCACCCCTTCTGCCACTTTGGCTGCAGACACTCGTCCAATTTTACCTGCATACACAGGCAAAACCTTACCTACATGAGTTGCTTGAACTAATTCAGCTTCGCGAATCGTATATTTTCCATTAAATTCGTCAGCCATCCCCCATAAAAGAACTTTCTGAGCAGA
>CAINWC010000139.1 GCA_903854305.1 uncultured Pseudomonadota bacterium
ATACCGATGGCTTTTCCTGCAATTCTGAGTCTGGGGCACGCGATTAATGCTTCGCCTTGTTCTGGCACTAAACCAAACCGGTCTATCAGCTCTTCTTGCATGTTATCCAGTGCTTCATCATCGTTACAATTAGCTAGGCGTTTGTAAATCACCAAACGCTCATGCACGTCTGGGCAGTATTTGGTTGGCAGCAATGCAGGAGTATGCAGGTTGATTTCTGTCGTGACACCTAAGGGCGCGTTTAGGTCTGGTTCTTTGCCAGCTTTAAGCTGTTTAACCGCGTGGTTAAGCATGTCTGAATATAAATTAAACCCGATTTCTTGCATTTCGCCACTTTGACTATCGCCTAATAATTCACCAGCACCACGAATTTCTAAATCGTGCATGGCAAGGTGAAATCCTGCGCCTAAGTCTTCCATCAGTTGAATCGCATCTAAGCGCTTTTGCGCTTGTGGTGTAATTTTACGGTCTGGGTCTGTGAGCAAGTAAGCATAAGCTTGGTGATGCGAACGACCTACACGACCGCGCAACTGGTGCATTTGCGCCAAACCGAACATATCGGCTTTGTTCAAAATAATGGTATTGGCAGTAGGTACATCGATACCCGTTTCAATGATGGTGGTGCAGAGTAATAGGTTGTAACGCTGGTTATAGAAGTCGCGCATTACGTGTTCAAGCTCACGTTCACGTAACTGCCCGTGAGCCACGGCAATGCGTGCATCTGGCAAAATTCGCTCTAATTTTTCACGCATAGAGTGAATGGTATCCACTTCATTATGCAAGAAATACACCTGACCGCCGCGTTTGAATTCGCGCATGGCGGCCTCACGAATGATGCCTTCCGAATAATCGGTATGGAACGTTTTAATGCTTAGTCGTTTTTGTGGCGGCGTGGTGATAATTGAAAACTCACGCAAACCTTCCATCGCCATGCTGAGCGTGCGTGGTATTGGTGTGGCAGTGAGTGTGAGTATATCTACTTCGGCACGTAAGGCTTTGAGTTGTTCTTTCTGGCGCACACCAAAGCGATGCTCTTCATCCAGCACGACTAAACCTAGATTTTTAAACTTCACATCTTTTTGAATCAGTCTATGCGTGCCGATAATGATGTCGATTTGACCAGCTTCTAAACCAGCTAGAGCTTCTTTCTGCTCTTTGGCTGTTCTAAAGCGTGAGATTTCTGCAATCTTAATCGGCCAATCAGCAAAGCGATCTTTAAAGTTATTAAAGTGTTGCTCGGCCAATAGCGTGGTTGGTACGAGCACGGCTACTTGCCTGCCGCCCATCACCGCGACAAAGGCGGCGCGCAGAGCAACTTCAGTTTTACCAAAACCGACATCGCCACAAACCAGCCTATCCATAGGACGACCGGATTGCATGTCTTTGATGACATTTTCAATGGCTTCTAACTGGTCTGGCGTTTCTTCAAACGGAAAGCCTTCGCAGAACGATTCATAATCATGAAGGCTTAAGGTAAAAGCATGACCACGGCGTGAGGCGCGTTGTGCGTACAAATTCAATAACTCTGCTGCGGTATCACGAATTTGTTTGAGTGCTTTTTTCTTGGCTTTTTCCCAATTACCGCTACCTAAACGGTGTAAAGGCGCAGATTCTGGAGGGCCGCCTGAATAGCGTGAGATTAAAAATAACTGTGAAACTGGTACGTAGAGCTTATCGTCACCAAAGTACTCCAGCAGTAAAAGCTCGGTTTCACCTTCGCCAAAATCTAAATTGACCAAGCCTTTATAGCGGCCAACACCATGTTGTTCATGCACCACAGGGTCGTCCATGCGCAACTCAGAGAGGTCTTTGAGCATGCCTTCAGTGCTGCGTGCTTTTTCTTTCTCGCGGCGACGTTGTTGGCGTACTGTTGCTGCGTATAGCTCAGCCTCTGTGATAACGGCAATGGATTTGCTGGCGGTTTTGCTTTCAAGGCGAAACCCATGATGTAAGGGTGAAACACCTAATATCACTTTTTCTTTGGAATCAACAAACTCTGCCCATGTTTCTATCAAGGTCGGTTTTACGCCATGATCTGCAAAAAACTGTGAAATGGTTTCGCGGCGACCAAGACTCTCGGCGGCGATTAAAATGCGCCCTGCAAAATCGCGCATATAGCTTTGAAGTTTATGCAATGGTTGATCAGCACGGCGCTCAATATCTAGCGCAGGCAGGCCAGTAGATTTGCTATTAGTGTTCAATGCCAAGCGCGTAAATTGATGCGTGGCACTAAAAAAATCTTCTGTTTTAATCAGTAACTTTTCAGGCATCACCAATGGTCGTTCAGCATCATGCGCCAATGTGCGGTAACGCGATTGTGCTTCACGCCAGAATTGCTGCGCACTATTGTCTAAGTCGCCATGTAAACAGAGCAAACAATCAGGGTTTAAGTAATCAAGAAAGGTCGCCGTTTGCTCAAAAAATAACGGCAAATACCACTCAATGCCACCCGTGGCGATGCCTTTACTCACATCTTTGTAAATTTTAGCGCGCTGTGGGTCGCCTTCAAATGTTTCGCGAAATTGACCGCGAAACTGAGCAATGCCGCTTTCATCCAGCGGAAACTCACGCGCAGGCAGTAAGCGGATTTCTGGTACAGGATAAAGGCTACGCTGCGTATCTACATCAAAAGTGCGTATCGATTCGATTTCGTTATCAAACAAATCTAAGCGGTAGGGTAGCGCCGAACCCATCGGAAATAAATCGACCAAACCACCGCGCACACTAAATTCACCATGCGAAATCACTTGGCTTACATGGTGGTAACCAGCCTCGGCACATTGACGTCGCAAAGCTTCTGTATCGAGTATCTGACCCTTTTTAAGCATGAAAGTATTTGCGCTTAAATAAGCTTTCGGGCTCAAGCGAATGAGCGCCGTGGACAATGGCACAATAATCACATCGCACGCATTTTGGCTAATCAGGTAAAGCGTGGTTAACCGATCCGAGATTAAATCAGGATGCGGTGAAAACTGGTCGTAGGGTAGGGTTTCCCAATCTGGCAGTAAATTAACGCTGAGCTCAGGCGCAAAGTAGGGGATTTCTTCTAACAGACGCTGCGCATCAAAGGCATTGGCGGTGATGATCACCAGTGGTTTAGCTGGACTGGAACTTTTAAGTTTAAGTGCTAACTCAGCAAGTGCTAAGCCATCTTCTCCATTGGTGGAGAGTTCAACTCGGCTTGATTGACCTGTTTTTGGAATAGCTAGCGAAGTTTGCGTCATAGATGAAATTTTTAATGCTACGGGTTTAATGGTGATGCGATGTTTAAGTGCCAGATTATAACGGTTGCGATGGCTTAAAGGTCAAGGGGCAACCGTTATCTATTGTTAGTTAAAGTGCGGCAACTTAAGCCGTACCACCTACAGTAAGTGCATCAATTTTAAGCGTAGGCTGACCTACGCCCACAGGTACGCTTTGCCCTTCTTTACCGCAAGTGCCAACACCACTATCAAGCGCCATATCGTTGCCTATCATCGACACACGTTTTAATACTTCCGGGCCATTGCCAATCAATGTTGCGCCTTTGACTGGGTAGGTGATTTTGCCATCTTCGATCATGTATGCCTCTGAAGCACTGAAGACGAACTTGCCGCTGGTAATGTCTACTTGGCCGCCGCCAAAATTCGCGGCGTATAAGCCTTTTTTAACAGATTTGATGATCTCTTCAGGAGGCACAGTGCCATTTAACATGTAAGTATTAGTCATGCGCGGCATCGGGATGTGTGCATAGCTTTCACGACGGGCATTACCTGTCACGGGCATATTCATCAATCGTGCATTAAGCGTATCTTGAATATAACCACGTAAAATGCCGTCTTCAATCAACACGGTTCTGTTAGTCGGATTGCCTTCATCATCCATGCTGAGTGAACCGCGACGGTTTTGTATTGTGCCATCATCCACAATAGTAATGCCGCGTGCGGCCACTTGTTGGCCTATCATATTGCTGAAAGCTGAACTGCCTTTGCGGTTAAAGTCACCTTCCAAACCATGACCAATCGCTTCGTGCAACAAGATACCTGGCCAGCCTGCGCCTAATACTACGGTCATGCTGCCTGCTGGCGCAGGGCGTGCATCTAAGTTGATAATGGCTTGATGTACCGCTTTTTGCGCATAGTCATGCAAGACTTCATCGGTGAAATAGCTGTAATCAAAACGACCGCCACCACCGCTAGAACCTTGTTCGCGGCGACCATTACTTTCAGCAATTACATTAATGGATAAGCGCACCAGTGGACGTACATCTGCCGCCATTACGCCATCGTGGCGTACCACCATCACGACTTCATATTCACCTGCAATAGATGCCGTGACTTGAGAAATACGTGGATCTAGTTTTCTGGCAAAAGATTCCAAGCGTTCTAGCAGTTTCACTTTCGCATCGGCAGAAAGTGAGGCGATTGGGTCTTGTGGGACATAAAGTTGCGGTGCATTACTTTTGATGGTTGTGCTGTTAGCGGTTTGTTCGCCTCCTAAGCTGGCAATCGCTTTAGTGGCTTTTGCCGCTTCTTGTAATGCGCTTAAGGTAATGTCATCTGAGTAGGCAAATGCGGTTTTTTCACCACTCACCGCGCGCACACCCACGCCTTGGTCAATAGAGAAGTTGCCAGATTTAACTTGCCCTTCTTCTAAGCCCCAGCTTTCACTGCGACTGTATTGAAAGTATAAGTCAGCGTAATCAATTTTGTGTGACATCATGTCACCCAGCACATTTTGCAGCTTGGCTACATCTAAGCTCGCTGGCATGAGCAAGGTTTCGGTTGCCGCCTCGAAATGTGAACCTAAAATAGGGCTGGTATTTGCTGACTTTTGTTCAGTTTTCATCGGATATATTGGCTTATATAGAGGTACTTATATTGAGGTAATAGTGCGGTGTTTAAGTGCAGGTAAGCTTTTTCTTAAACTCGCTTGATATTGCGGATTAATGGTGGAAATCACAACGCCAGAGCCGCGTGGTAGACGATCTAAAATCACCCCCCACGGATCAACAATCATACTGTTGCCATGTGTTTCACGGCCAGACAAATGATAACCACCTTGAGCGGAAGCAATCACATAACTTAAGTTTTCAATGGCGCGTGCGCGGATTAAGGTTTCCCAGTGTGCTCGGCCTGTGGTGTCAGTAAACGCTGCTGGCACTACAATGATGTTCACATCTTTCATGGCGCGATACAATTCAGGGAAGCGCAAATCGTAACAAATGGACAAGCCGATTCTACCAAATGGTGTATCAACGACTTTAACGGCATCGCCAGATTCGATGGTTTTTTCTTCGTGATAATGCTCATTACCTAAATCTAAGCCAAATAAATGAATCTTGTCATAACGCGCGGCTAGTTGACCTTTATCATCATAAACCAGACAGCTATTACGTACTTTATTCGGGAAGTTACTCGCTAGAGGTACAGAGCCGCCGATGAGCCAGATTTTATGTTTTTTGGCTGTTTTGGCTAAAAAGGTTTGAATCGGACCTTTGCTTTCTTCTTCACGCACTGCCACTTTATCGGTTTCTTTAAGTCCCATAATCGCAAAATATTCAGGCAATACCACTAGCTTGGCGCCCTGATTTGCTGCAATTTCAATCAGTCGCTCTGCTTCATTGAGATTAGCCGCTACATAAGGGCCCGATGCCATTTGGATGGCCGCTACCTTAACGATGTCTTTGTTAATCTCTTGATTGCTGAGTTTAGCTTTTGTAGTTTTTAAGCGTGAGGTGATAGCCATGTGTCTTCCAAACAGTTTTTGTTATTCAATAATGCGTTTAATTAAGCGGTGAGTCTTTATTACTTTCCTGATTACTCTTTGCTGCATTTACTTCTTGCGGGTTATCCCAAGTGCCTATAATTTCGTATTCAGTTGAGGCGATTTTATTGAGCGGATCTTTTAATATTTTCTGGGCTAAAAAGGCAACAGCACCCACCAATGGCCCGCCCGCTAAAGCGGCAAGCGAGAAGCTGTCGCTAATGTGTGGCATGACTTTAACGTAGAGTTGCTGCGTTTCTTTATGTAAATTAGTTTCACCTTTAATCGTCACGTCAGCCGCAGGGCCAGTCATTAAGAAATTATCACTACGCATCACACCACGGTCAATTTTCACATTAGCGTTAATTTTATCAAAAGCAAAGCCGTTGCTGAATAAATCTCTAAAATCCAAGGTTAATCGTCGTGGCAAGCTTTGTAAGCTTAGCAAGCCTAGCAGTCTGCCAACGCCAGGTTGCACTTTTAATATTTGCCCTTTGCGCATTTCAAACTCAAGATTACCATTTAAGGCTAAAGTATCAAACTCATGTGGGCTGCCTGCCCAGTTAAGCTGGCCTTTCAGTAGGCCTTCGCCACCTTTAATTGTATCTACGTAGCCAAATCTATTCAGGGTTTTACCTAAATCTTTAATGTCCCAATTTACATTAAGGTGAGTATTGGGGCTACGAACCAATTTGCTCCAAACGCCATCTGCGCTGATTGTGCTTTCTGGGTTGATGAGTTTAAGTTTTTGTATGCTCCAGTTGTCATTTTGCGGAAATGCAACCAACTCTAGACCGCCTATTTTCTTTTTATCAAACTCAAAATTATCTGCAGTAATATCCAGCGCAGGGTAGGCTTGGTTAGGTTTTGCCGTTTCTTTTAAATTAGCGCCTTTAGCATTCGTCGGTACTGAGTATTTAACCCGAGTTGGCGAGGCGTCGGGAATCGTTAAGTTACTTAAATGTGCAATGAGTTTGCCATTATTTTGATTTTGCCATAGCAAGTCCCCTGAGATTTCACGGCTTTGCACAGTCGCTTGCAGGCCATCTTTACCAGCTTTGTTGGTGATTTTTAGTTGATTGATACGTCGATCAAAAATATCTAGTGCATTGACTTTTAAGTCTATTTTTTGAAGGGATAGTGCCATGTTTTGATTGGTTGAATCAGATAAATCATTCAACACGGTGCGCCACGCATCGGCGTCAAGGTAATCTAAGCTACCTGTTACTTGCAGTCCTTTAGGCATACTTAGGTCATTAATAGTGTTTAAATCGCTCGCGATAATCGTGCTGTTATTAGCACTATTAAAGTTAATGTTCGCCCTATCAAGTTGTAATTTTCCACCATCGCTAGTGCTAATCACTTTTGCACCAGCTTTATTGCCAATATTAACGATAAAGGTGTCAGTATTGACATCCTGTTTTTTATCAATTCGCACGTTTAAATGCTCGCTTGCCGTTTTATTGAGTGGCGCAGGTAAGCGTGACGTGACACCGAATAAATCTGCGCGTATGCCAATATTGACGCGTGGCTTTTGAATGATAATATCGCCCAGCCAATCAGTATTACCACTGATATAGTTAGCGCCTTTGCCTAAGGTTTGTTTAATGACTTCGTCATTCAGTTTGCCTCTAGCGGATATTCTAATGATCTTGTCTTTTCCTGAAGCCAGATTGAACGTCAGTGGCGCACTAAATGCACTGGCCTTGATATTATTGGCAATAAAGCTGTTTTCAGTAAACTCTAACAATCCATTTATCTGGTTTAATGTAGGTATAGCAGGGCTTTCCATACTACCGTTGTTTATTTGATAAGCCCCTTTAATCACGGCCGCATCCGCATTATTGAGTGGGATTTTTAAGCTGAGGTTCAATTTAGCTAAACCGCTTGTTTTAAGGTCATCGGTGAAGCCTTGCGTTACCTTAGCCACTGGGCTTTTGTTCACAAAGTTAATACCCTCAACAACAGGTCCTTTTAATTCACTTTCTACGCTAAGTATGGGGGCATCAGCATCTAACTTCGCGATGATGATTTTACTTTTAACAATTTGATTGCCTAACACATGTCCAGCATTGGCATTTAGCTCCATGCGTGTGCCTTCAAATAATAAGTCTATGCCTAGTCCCTCGACGTTAGGCCAGCCCGTGCCGTATTCAATGATGCTATCCTTTACTTTTGCACTTACTCTAAATAAGCCTAGCTTACTATCAAGGTTTCCTTTGCTATCTACAAACGGAAAGTCAGCTAACCGGCCTTTTGTAACTAAATTAATGTTTTCAACTTGCCCGGATAATATGGACGTATCCAGCCAATGTAGGGTATCTTTCCCCAGCATGGTCGGGTAATAAAATAGCGCGTATTTTGCATTTCCACGCCCAAATTTACCTTTCAAATCAAGGTAGCCACCTTTGTTTCCATCCATCAAATACTCAGCGTTAATCGTGCCGGACAAATGCGGGTTACTGATGCTCAAATCGCTGACTTGAACTTTAGTTTCATGGTTTTTAATATTCCAGCTAATGTCACCATCCAGTTTGTCTACAGGCAGAGGCCAGCGCAAGATGTCTTTAAAATCCAGTTTTGCATTTTGTGTATGCAATATGAGTTTTCCTGTATTTTGGTTGGCTTTTATTTCGCCCGTTAAATTGCTAAAGCCAGGAATTTTATCGTGCGCTTGTATCCCTAAACTACTGAATTTGGTATTGAGAACGTAGGTTTTTGTTGCTGACTGATTGCCTTCCCAATTGACCATCAAGTTATCTAGGCTACCTGTAGTCGCTAACCCTGCGATTTTTTGCAACAGCTCTGCGGGTAGTGGTAGTTGTGCAAGGTAAGGGTTCATTGAAGCTAGATTGATATGTGCTAACTTAATGCTTAATGTTTTGTAGCCTTGTGCTTTTTCACTATAGCTAGCAGCCGCATCTTGTATATTCAGGCCATTATTAGTGACTAAGGTCAGGTGGTTCGCGCTGAAAAACTGGCTGGTAATCACATGGTCAGCCGAGGCTAACTTACTGACGCTTAAGTTCTCCCAATTGAGTTTACCTGCTAATTTGTGAAGAATAATGGGTTCAGCATTTGCTTTTAGCTGCATTCTCACATTGTCTAACATGACATTGCTGGCAATAGATTGCACTTGGTGATTTGCAAAGTTGACCACAACTTCAGTGCTGCCAATGCCAGCCTGTAAGTTAATTGGGTAGTTTACCCAAGGCTTAAAAGCCGCTATATTGGCATTTTTTAGCTGAGTAGTGATGTTGCCATGCCATTGTGCAATGCGGCCCACATCATTGCCGTATAAATTGCCACTCACCGTAATTGGATTGTTTGTGCCAATTGAAGGTAATGCGCTAAGTGTGATGCGATGATTTTTAAGCAAACTTCTCCAAGGTGGGCTTATGATTTGCAAATTAAGTTTATCTAAACTTAAAGCCGGTGCACCGCGCATTTCATCTAACCAAACTACTTTTGCGTTCATGACTTCCAGATGGTTTTGGCGTAATAACCAATTGGGTAAATCAGGTTTCGATGTACCGTTCATGCTAATGCCAGCCACAAAAATCTCGCCGCTTGCCACACGGCGTATGGTGAGTTCTGGTGAGTGCACCACAAGTTCAGCAAGATGCGGTTCAAATAATGGAATACTTAGCCAAGATAACGCCACCTCAGTATTTTTAAGCTGTAAAGCAGGACGATTTTGTGCATCATAAATATCAATATTTGATATTGTTAAATGTGGGTTTATACCTTGCCAGCCCGCCTGAATACTGCCAATAGTCACTTTTTGTTTAGATGCATTAGTCGCAAATACAGCGATTTTTTCTTTATATTGATCAATGTTAGGGAATACTAAAAATTGAATTGCTAACGCAGCAAGCAGCACAATGGTGACAACAATGCTCATTAGCCAGAATGCGATGCGGTAAACCAAAAGCAGGGATTTTTTGACCATATTTGACTAGATTAAGACTTTCTATTTGGCCCATGTAATTTGTCGCTGGCCGATTTTAATTAAGCACTCTATTTTACTGCAATATCAATCTTTTTGAATGCATTGCAAGGTTTTTGATGAGGTAAATAATTGTAAAAGCTAAAGATATTTAAGACTATTGCACTAATCATTTAGAATAACGCTCTTTGGCGTATGAATAATGAGCTTTAGCTCATATATTCTACGGACAAGCCAAGTACTGGCTTACTTTTAGATGACACGCTTGCCTTAGAAAGCCTGTCTAAAATATCATTTACCTTTATTATTTGTGATGGTTTTAACTTGATTCAATTCAAACAACTTACTTTAGTCCGTGGCATCAAAGTTCTTATTCAAGCGGCTTCGCTACAACTGCATCCTGGCCATAAAGTGGGCTTAACTGGTGCAAATGGCGCTGGCAAATCTTCACTTTTCGCTTTGTTACGTGGTGAGATGCCGTTGGAGTCCGGCAGTTTAGATATGCCCGCTGGCTGGGTGATTGCGCATGTGGCGCAAGAAACGCCAGCGCTCGCCATGCCCGCCATTGAGTTTGTGCTTGATGGCGACGTAGAACTGCGGAATATTGAGGCAGCATTAGTCGATGCAGAAGCGAATCATAAAGGCGAATTGATCGCTGAACTGCACCATCGTTTGATGGATATTGATGGTTATAGTGCTAAAGCGCGTGCGGCAGAGTTGTTAAGCGGTTTAGGTTTTAGCCAAGCCAATTTGCAGCAAGCGGTTTCTACCTTCTCTGGCGGTTGGCGTGTGCGTTTAAACTTGGCGCGCGCTTTAATGTGTCGCTCAGATTTACTTTTACTCGATGAGCCGACCAACCATTTAGACTTGGACGCGGTCATTTGGCTAGAAGGCTGGCTACAAAGCTATCGCGGCACGCTGGTATTGATTTCGCACGATAGAGATTTCCTAGATGCGATTGTTAACCACATTGCGCATATCGAGCAACAAACGCTTACTTTATATCGTGGCGGCTATTCAGACTTTGAACGTCAACGTGCAGAAAAACTAGCTTTGCAGCAAGCCATGTTTGAAAAACAGCAACGTAAAGTGTCACATTTGCATAGTTATATTGACCGCTTCCGTGCACAAGCCACCAAAGCACGTCAAGCGCAAAGCCGCATCAAGGCACTTGAGCGCATGGAGATGATTTCAGCCGCACACATAGATTCACAGTTTAACTTTGAATTTAGAGCGCCAACTTCCGCGCCAGATCCCTTGTTGGTGTTGGACGATATGTCGGTTGGTTATAATAATGTTGCGTTGATTAAAGACATTGTTTTAGCCATTCGGCCCGGTGAGCGCTTAGGTTTACTAGGCCGTAACGGCGCCGGAAAAACCACCTTAATCAAGTTGCTGGCCAATGAGTTAGCGCCATTAAGCGGTAAGCGCGTTGAAGGTAAAGATTTGAACATTGGCTACTTTGCGCAGCACCAGCTTGAGCAATTGCGTCCGGATGATTCGCCGTTAGAACACATGATGAAGCTAGACCCGCTGACGCGTGAGCAAGAACACATGAACTATTTGGGTGGTTTTGATTTTAAAGGTGAGATGGCAAGGTCGCCTTGCGCAAACTTTTCAGGCGGTGAAAAATCACGGTTAGCCTTGGCTTTACTGATTTGGACGCGACCTAACTTATTGCTATTAGATGAGCCAACCAACCATTTAGATTTAGAAATGCGTCATGCCTTAACGCTAGCATTGCAAGATTATGAAGGCGGCGTGATTCTGGTCTCGCATGACAGAGCTTTGCTGCGCGCTACTTGCGATGAGTTTATATTAGTCGCCGATGGCAAAGCCGCGCCGTTTGATGGTGATTTAGAAAATTACGGTCAATGGTTAGCCGAGCAACGCTTAAAGGAAAAACAAGCCACGCAAGTGATTTCAACCGATAAGCCGAATAAGAATGATCGCGCTGCAAATAAAGCTGACAAGCAAGCCAGAATTTTAGAACGCAGGCCATTAGTG
This sequence comes from uncultured Pseudomonadota bacterium, assembly GCA_903854305.1. GTDB lineage: Bacteria > Pseudomonadota > Gammaproteobacteria > Burkholderiales > Methylophilaceae > Methylotenera. The sequence goes on from CAINWC010000139.1 coordinate 11,702, forward strand.
AAAGAGCTGGAGCAGGTTGAGCTTAATGTTGCAAAGTGGAACACAGACAAAAAAGTGTGTGATGATCGCCTCAACGATAGCGAACTTTATACTGCAAGTGATAAGTCCGAATTACAACAGCTCCTTAAAAAACAAGCCGAGCTGGCCAGTCAAATAGAAACTGCTGAAGAACGTTGGTTGGAGCTACATGAGTTGTTAGAAGCTATGCCAGCATTAGATTAAAAAATAACGTAATAAACTTTAATTCAAAACAATAGGATTTATGATGGAAATTCAATACTCAAAACGCATCAAACTCATGCATGCTTTATGCTTAGCCGATACATTAGGCGATGATGAAACACCAAACACCAACTTAAATGACTATGATGCACTTGCTGCGGCTGATTTTTTAAGCTGCTATATTACCTTTAAAGCCATTCAGGCAGCAGAGCGTTCGCCAATGGCAGAACGCTCTGATAATTTTGATATGTTGAGCGTATACCAAGCTTACGCGCTATTGGTCTTTGCCTTTTTATCACGCCCACTCGCGCAAGAAGACATCATGCCTAACCTGCAAGCCGCGCAAATCACCATAGGCAAAACCTTGTTCGCAGGCTTGCCAGATGCAGAGTTAATCGAAATTGTTGAAGCAGGTTTTAATAAATTTAAATTGATTGGTGATGCAGAAACTGAGCATTGGACTGAGTTTAGAGAAAATCTAGACAAACTGACTATTGCCTTTATTATTGCAGGCACTGATGACGATAGCCCGCACGATAAAGAAGAGGTAATTCCTTTGTTTGGGCAGTTGTTAAGCCAATTATGCGAGGCTTTTGAGAACGTATAAGTCGTATTAATGTGTAGAGCGGAATAGCGTATGCGCCGTATGTTTACATTCGGCAGAATACGCTACGCTATTTCACCCTACACGGGCTACAGCGTCAACTTTTGATAAGGGGCTTTCGGTAAAATCATTAGAGATGGGTTAGCTGTCATTGGATTTTCGGCGGGGAATGTAACGCTGACCGAAGCAGCCAAAAGCGATAAAAGCAATCCCCAGCCCTGTGATAAATAGATAGTAAGGTTGAATGCCATTTAGCAAGACAGAATCAGAGGGTTCAACAGGATTGTAGAACACGGATACCTGATGACCCGCGGCATAGAACATTCCATTTTTGCTCACATTCCCACGATCAAATTGAAATGCGATACGTTCACCAGTGAAATATTGTCCATTCACCGTGTATGAATATTTGACCTTGTGAGTGGGGCGTGTTTGCACGCTACCACCAGCGTAGCTTGTTTCAGCAGCCAATACCCATCCTTCAACATGAGGCCAATCTGTTGATGCTGATCCTTTCCAAATGGCAATAATACCCGTCAGACTAGTGAGTCCGCCAAGCAGGCAAAAGATAAGGAGGAATGCAATTTTAAATTTGGACATGGAGGTTCCGCTTGATGGATGGGTTAGTCATTAGTGTGTATAGGCCGGTGCTAGAAACAATAGAACCCCTGAAATCATACAGCTACCAGCCCAAAATCCTGCTGCTTTACCAGACTTTGCCCAAAGTGACATTGGG
>CAINWC010000140.1 GCA_903854305.1 uncultured Pseudomonadota bacterium
GGACAGCCCATGTTGATGTCGATGATCTGTGCGCCGTTATCCACATTGTGCCGAGCAGCATCTGCCATCATTTGCGGGTCAGCGCCAGCAATCTGTACTGAAATCGGGTCAACTTCGCCTTCGTGGTTCGCACGGCGCAGTGTTTTTTCGCTGCCATAAAGCAGTGAGTTCGAGGTCACCATTTCTGAAACGGCTAATCCCGCGCCCATTTTTTTGCAAAGCTGACGGAAAGGTCTATCCGTCACGCCTGCCATAGGGGCAACGATCAAATTATTTTTTAAAATGTGTGAGCCGATTTGCACTGTTTATAACTTCTCAAGTTTGCATTGTTAACGCGAAGTTGCCTATTTTATACGCAAATGACATACCAGAAAACTTAAATCTCCATAAAAGTAAAAGTTTGTGTAATGATTTAACCCGTATATTTAACTTGCCAAATGAAAGCATTACTTTGAACGCCCAAGCTTCGCTAATGAATAAGCCTTCTACTACACATATCGCCTTTGCCAGCTTTATTGGCACTGCCATTGAGTTTTATGATTTTTATATTTATGCCATGGCTTCTGCTTTGGTGATCGGCCAAGTGTTTTTTCCTGCGGGCGACCCAGCTGCGCAGGCGTTAAACGCATTTTTAACCTTTGGCATTGCTTTCGTTGCGCGGCCTTTGGGCGCGATTGTTTTCGGTCACTTCGGCGATAGAATTGGTCGTAAAGCTACATTAGCCGCATCGTTATTGGTCATGGGTATATCAACTTTACTCATAGGCTTTCTGCCTGGATATGACACTTTAGGTACTTGGGCTGCCGTACTGCTTTGCATCCTTAGGTTCGGGCAAGGGTTAGGTTTGGGTGGCGAGTGGGGCGGTGCTGCATTGCTCGCCACTGAAAGTGCGCCAGCTGGTAAACGCGGCTGGTTTGGCATGTTCCCGCAACTCGGGCCTTCCATTGGATTTTTGTTGGCTACCTTAAGTTTTTTGGCTTTAACGTTGTTGTTGAATGACGCTGAGTTTAAAAGTTGGGGTTGGCGTATTCCATTCTTTGCCAGTGCCTTACTCGTGCTAGTTGGTTTATATGTGCGATTTAAGTTGGCAGAAACGCCAGCCTTTGCAAAAGCTTTAGCGCAACACCATACCCACAAAGCACCAATCAAAGTTTTATTAAAGGCCCATCTTCGCCCAGTGTTATTAGGTGCACTCGCCATGACGGTATGCTACAACCTGTTTTACACTGCCACCGTATTTTGCTTAAGTTATGGCACTAAAACTTTACATATTCCGCGTGCTGATTTTTTACAAATGCTCTGTGTGGCGGTCGTTTTTATGGCGGTAATTACGCCAGTTTCAGCTGGATTGAGCGATAAATTTGGTCGCAGACCAGTGTTGATGACAGGGTGCTTTTTAGCCGTATTGGCAGGTTTCGCTTTAAATCCTCTCATGGCGAGCGGTTCTATCTTGCAAATCACTTTATTTTTATCTATCGCGTTGCTGCTAATGGGGGCAACGTTTGCGCCTATGGGGGCTTTTTTACCAGAGCAATTTCCAGTGGAAGTTCGCTACACAGGTGCTGGTTTAGCCTATAACTTAGGCGGAATTTTAGGTGCTTCTACCGCACCTTTTGTTTCGCAACTATTGGTAGAGAGCGGCGGTTTGGTTTGGGTTGGTTATTATGTATCTGTAATGGCCGCAATAAGTCTACTCGCAGTAATTTTGATGAGAGAAAATACGCCAATAATATGAGCGGCAGATTTAAAGCTTTTTAATTAAAAACACAAATCCTTCTTCAGTCGTTGATTCACTCAGTAACTCGTATGGATTGCTGGCTACGAAAGTCCTTATATTTTTAATAGTGCCTACTTTGCTCGTGATGACCTTTAGAATTTGACCCGCTAACATCGTATCTAAAGTATTTTTAGTTTGAATGGTTGGTATCGGGCAGTCTTCTTGGGTGGCATCAAGTACAACGTCGAAAATAATCATCATATATCATCCTGTCATATGCCAATTTAACTCGGTTTTACCAATGATTATGGCAAATTGATTCACCAAGAAAAATTAGCTAAATATTAACCGCATTGAATGTTTATTGTAACCCAATCAACTACTTGTAGTTCAATCTCTCGAGAGACACTTTGAGATTAATTTTAAAATATTAGGTTTAGTAGAATCATCTTTGATGGGTAATTCGGTGCCGTAGCTTTCTCTAAATCAAGCAGCCATTCAATGGCTTGCCAAGATTCATCACCACACATCTCGATGCTAGGCGCTATAGATAAGCAGACTGGTGGTCGCTCAGCTTTTCCAAACAACTTACATTTATTGTCTATGGTCAATTGAATGCAACGCTCGCCAGACTTTTTTCCCATAGGCATTCCAGGAATGGGTGATGAAATCGAGGGCGCAATACAGCAGGCGCCGCAGTTTGGTCTGCAATCCATCGACATTAAAAATCATCCCAAATAAAGCCTAGTGAGGTAACTCCAGCTTTAATATCAGCAATCGCCAGCAAAACATCATGCTCTTGTCCTTTGATACCCAATTCTATTTTTCTATTTGGGCCAATTTTAGGCAAGCTGAATAGCTTGGTATCAGGGTATTTAACTACAATCTCATTCATTAAATCAATGAGTTGGCTTTCACCCGCGTCATAAACATTAATGGCTTTTTCAATGAATGTTATTTGATTAAATAAGTGCTGGTAATGGGTGTCTAGCACCCATTCCATCATCGGCCATGCCATTTTCGGAAAGCCCGGCAGGAAATAATGAGCGTGAATAGAAAAGCCTGCGCATCGATTAACAGGGTTTGGAATCAGCGCCGCACCGCGTGGAAAATCAGCCATCAATACGCGTTTAGGATACGCGCCTTCACCAAACTGCGCCTCAATTTCTGCTACCGCGCCTGCATGGCGTTCAATTGGCATATCTAAAGCTACTGCCGCAGCTTGGCGGGTAAAGTCATCAGGCGTAGCACCAATGCCACCGAATGAAAATACAATGTCAGCAGTGGCTAAGCTACGTTTAAAACTCTCGACTAGTTTTGTTGGGTCATCGCCTAGATATTCTGCCCAAGCCAGCGATAATCCTCGCAACTTGAGTATTTGAATGGCGTTGCTAAGGTGCTTATCTTCTCGTTTTCCTGAGAGTATTTCGTCGCCGATGATGTAGATGCCGATGTTAGACATTTTTTATTTATTTAGACTGTCTTTGTTTTATAGTACTTTGAGCTAATTGAATATCATCACCATACGTCGGGTTTGTAGTCACTTTATTTAGTGCTTCATCCGTATAGTGCTGATACATTAAGTGATTCCATTTTTTGATAAATGATTCACCACTCTGCATATTTTCCTTAATATTTCTAGCTCTTTGAATCGATAAGGAATGGCGGTCGCCATTTATAATCATGGCACTAGCTTCACTTATAACGTCTCTATTTTGCCAAAACTCTAACGAACGATCTAATAAAGCATATCCTGACGGTCCACTAGACATAAGCATGTAGGTGGAAAATTCGTCTGCAATATCTTCATTATTGTTGCCTGGAATACCCCATGCACCTAAAAGAGAATGACCCGCTTCATGTAAAAAAATTGCGGTGAAAGCACCTTCGTTATTTGTTCTTGCAAGCTGACTAATCGTTTCTGTGCAGTATTTAATATCGTGGGTTCTTGAGTCCGACGAGGCATTAACTTGACCGCATGGCTCAACATGGATATTGAAATCAGGAAAAATTAACTTACTTTTTAGATTGTCATAAAGTTGAGTAAAGGTTTTTTCAATTCTTTGTTGGTCTGTTGAGTCTACTGGTAGCCTTGCTTCTACGGTGATGCTTAGTTTTTTAGCAATAATTGCTGCAAACTTATTATCCAGTATTAAGTATTTTGGGCCAGATGTTTGAGTTGAGCCTTGAATTGCAAAAGGAGCAATGGCTTTTTGATAGCCAATACCTCTGAAGGGCTGCCCTGTTTGATAAAGGCTTAGATTTTGTTGGTCAACAATATAAGCCGTAATATCCTTATAAATTGCATTCCCAGCGTTAATGTTTATTAAGTACGTATCTTGAGTGCTACCTTTACTAGGCAGTTGTACTATTTGAAAAGAGCCCGGACCAACAACATAATTATTTGTTATTTTATCCGTCGCTACTACAGGTGAAACAAAAATCTCAGCAGATGAAATTAAAGGTAAAAATAAGAGAATTGTTGCTAAAGAAAATTTATTAATATGAAACATTGAGTGACTTCCTAATTGATTATTTTCTGTATTTTATAGTTGATTAAATAATTAAACTTGCATGACACACAAGTAAAACGAGACAAGTTGTTTATTGGTTGACTTGAGTTTTCAATGCGCACTTTCCCAATTATTTCCCACGCCCACTTCAGCTAACAGCGGCACATCCAACTTAGCTACGTGTTGCATCAATAGCGGCAGCGTAGTTTTAACCAACTCAAGTTCATGGTCAGGCACTTCAAGCACCAATTCATCGTGTACTTGCATGATGAGTTTTGAGGCTAAATTTTTACCGTTGAGTTTTTCTGTTTTCAGCCATTGATCTACCGCAATCATTGCCAGCTTGATTAAATCAGCGGCTGTGCCTTGCATCGGTGCGTTGATGGCCGCGCGTTCAGCACCTGCTCGCCTTGTGCCATTCGGGCTGTTGATTTCTGGTACCCATAATCTGCGGCCGAAATAGGTTTCTACATAGCCTTTTTGTTTGGCGATTTCTCGGGTATTTTGCATGTATTCGCGCACGCCTGGGTAGCGTGAGAAGTAGCGTTCTATATAGTTAGCGGCAGCGCCTCTCTCAATGTTTAGATTTTGCGCTAAGCCGAATGCGCTCATGCCGTAAATGAGGCCAAAGTTGATGACTTTTGCGTAACGACGTTGTTCGCTATCTACCGCGTCTCGCTCTACGCCAAATACTTCAGCGGCGGTGGCGCGGTGAATATCTTCATTGTTGGCAAAGGCCTGCAACATACCTTCATCTTGCGATAAGTGCGCCATGATGCGCAGCTCGATTTGTGAATAGTCGGCAGAAACAATATGGCTACCCGCTGGCGCGATAAACGCTTCACGAATACGGCGGCCTTCCACTGAGCGTACGGGGATATTTTGTAAGTTAGGGTCTGAGCTCGCCAGTCTGCCCGTAATCGCCACCGCTTGATTGTAGCTAGTATGCACGCGGCCTGTAGCCGGGTTGATCATGCGCGGCAGTTTGTCCGTGTAGGTCGATTTTAGTTTGGCCAATCCGCGATACTCTAGCAACACTTTTGGCAACGGGTAATCGAGTGCTAACTCTTGCAACACATCTTCATCGGTAGAAGGCGCGCCACTTGGCGTTTTTTTCGTCGGTTTGATGCCTAGCTTACCGAATAGAATCTCTTGTAATTGCTTAGGTGAAGCTAAGTTGAATGGCTGGCCAGCCAGTTCATACGCTTTATTTTCTAACGCAACTAACTTCATGCCAATTTCATTGCTTTGAATATTAAGCATGTCTCTATCGATCAACACACCGTTACGCTCGATGGTGAACAGCACGTTCGAGCTTGGTATTTCAATCTGGCGGTAAATATAGTCCAGCTTGGTATCTGCGGCAATTTGCGGATACATGGCCTGATGCAACTGCATGGTAATGTCGGCATCTTCAGCCGCATACTCAGCCGCAACTTCTACCGTGACTTGGTTAAACGTCACCTGCTTGGCACCTTTGCCCGCCACTTCTTCAAACGTGATGGTTTTGATGTCTAAATGGCGCATGGCAAGGTCGTCCATGCCGTGGGTTTTGTGCGATTCAAACACGTAAGATTGTAATAGCGTATCGTGCGCAATGCCGTTTAGAGCGATGCCGTGATTCGCCAGCACGTGTTGGTCATATTTGAAATTTTGCCCCACTTTTTTGATGGCAGGGTTTTCTAAAATGGGTTTGATTTTAGCTAAAGTTTCAGCAAAGTTAAGCTGCTCAGGCGCATCAAAATAATCATGTTTGAGCGGTAAATAAGCCGCGCTGCCAGCCTCTACGCTGAATGACATGCCAACAATTTTGGCCGTCATCGGGTCTAGTGAGGTGGTTTCGGTATCAAAGCAGACTAGCTCAGCGGTGCTGAGTTTTGCCAGCCAATGGTCTAGTTGTTCGTTGGTTAAAATCGTTTCGTAATTGCGGCTAGTGTTTGCTTGATAAGACTGCTCAAATAAATCCGTTCGTGGTGAGCTTGTCGAA
>CAINWC010000141.1 GCA_903854305.1 uncultured Pseudomonadota bacterium
GATTTGCCGATTGGTCTACCGCTTGATTTACTGGGTGCTTGGCACGCAGCACAAAGTAAAGATCCAACTTTCGGTGCGGCACGTGCAGGTGCTGAAGCAGGCAAGAAAAAGAATGATCAAGCCAAAGCGCTTAATCTTCCGCAAGTTACCGCATCGGCGGGTACGGGTGTGGTGAATGCTTATAACAAGATTAGCAATGCGCAATTTTCTGCGCCTGGATTTGGCTCTGCTGACGGCGCTGCTTTTAAGACACAAACAGATCATGGCGTTGATCTTCGCTGGAATATCAGCGCTGAGCAGCCGCTATACAATGCCGAGCGCTCTAGCATGGCGCACCAACTTAACAAGCAGGCACAACTGGCGGGCGTGAAGTTTAGTGCTGAGGAACAGCAACTGATTCTTCGTGTATCTAAAGCTTATTTTGATGTGCTGCTGGCCGAAGATACGCTCGCATCAGTTAAAAGGCAGCGTGTAGCGGTTGCTCAGGCACTGGCAGTTGCCAAGGGTCGCTTTACTGAAGGCGAAGTGGCAATTATTGATACGCATGAGGCGCAAGCGCGTGACGATGCGCTCGTTTCACAGGAGCTGGAGGCTGATAGTAATTATCAGCTTGCGCATGCAGCGCTGGTGGATTTAACCGGTAATTCTGATGGTTCGCTTGTACGTCCGCCAGAACAAGCCGGCTTTCAGCAATTCAATGCTGGCGATTTAAATGATTGGCTTACCCTTGCCGAGAGTAATAGCCCTTATCTGCATATGCAGCAGATTCAGCAAGGGATTGCGCATGATGAAATTGATAAACATCGCTCTGCAAATGCACCCGTACTGAATCTTGTCGCGCAAGCCGGCGGAGAAGAGCTTCACGGCATTGGCGGAGGTGCCAACTCAGCACTTAGCAATCATGCTTTAAGTGTTGGTGTGCAGCTCACCATCCCGCTATTTACCGGCGGAATGCGTAATGCCAAATATGAAGAGGCGGTTGCTTTAGAAGAGCAGGCGAAAGATGAAACAGAGGCGATGCGCCTGCGAGCAGGCCAGCAAGCCCGCGCTGCATGGTTGGGCGTGACGGTTGGTAAAGGTAAAGTCAAAGCGATCGAGCAGGCTTTGCATTCATCTAAAGTTAAGTTGGATGCAACCGAGCTGGGTAAGGAGGTTGGTGATCGAACAACACTGGATGTGCTCAATGCCGAACAGGAATATCACAGCACCAGAACAGAACTTTTTCGGGCGCGCTACCAAATGCTCTTGTCTTATCTGAGTCTGGCTGCAACTGCAGGTGTATTGGATGAAAAACGTTTGATGGAAGTGAATGCTGTTTTAGTAACAAAGTAGCCAAAGTGACTATTGCAAAGTAATTTGAAAAAGTTAGTGCAAAACCAGTAAGTAAGTTAACTATTTGATAGAGGGATTGTAAACATGGCGCATATCGTGATTATGGGCGCAGGCATTGGTGGAATGCCTGCTGCTTATGAGCTTAAAGCAAAAATTGGAAAAGAACACCAGATTACCGTTGTGAATGCAGTGGATTACTTTCAGTTCGTACCTTCTAATCCGTGGCTGGCCGTAGGCTGGAGCAAACGTGAGAAGATCACTTTTCCAATTCGCCCATATCTTGAAAAAAAAGGCATCAATTTTATTGCACAGCCAGTCACTAGCATTGATGCAGAAAACAATACCCTACAATTAGCCAATGGCGATCATCTTATTTATGATTACCTCGTGATTACCACTGGGCCAAAGCTCTCTTTTGAAGAGGTGCCTGGATCTGGCCCAAATGGCGGACACACACATTCGATCTGTTCGGTAGATCATGCAGAAAAAACTTGGGACGCCTATCAGGAATTACTTGAGGAGCCAGGACCAGTCATCATCGGTGCCATGCCGGGAGCAAGCTGCTTTGGGCCTGCCTATGAGTTCACCTTTATCATGAACACGGATCTGCGCAAGAAGAAAAAACGCAACAAAGTGCCTATCACTTACGTGACCAGCGAGCCTTACATCGGGCATTTAGGATTGGGTGGCGTGGGTGACTCTAAAGGCATGTTAGAGTCAGAGTATCGCCATAATGACATCAAATGGATTACCAATGCCAAGGTCACGAAGGTTGAGGCAGGCAAGATGTTTGTGACTGAGCATGATATGCAAGGCAATGTTGTAAAAGAACATGAGTTGCCATTCAAATTTTCTATGATGCTACCCGCATTCAAAGGCGTAGACCCTGTTGCCGCTGTAGAAGGCTTATGCAACCCAAGAGGTTTTGTGCTGATTGATGAATACCAGCGTAGTAAAAAATATCGAAACATTTTTGCAGCGGGCGTATGTGTTGCCATTCCACCGGTAGAAGTGACGCCAGTGCCAACCGGCGCGCCTAAAACAGGTTATATGATTGAATCTATGGTGACTGCGATTGTGCATAACATCGCCGCCGACCTTGCGGGACAAGTGGCTGATGCAAAGGCTACCTGGAATGCTATTTGTATTGCAGACATGGGTAATACAGGGGCTGTTTTTGTCGCATTGCCACAGATTCCGCCACGAAATACGAATTGGATTAAAAAAGGTAAATGGGTGCATTTAGCCAAGATTGCATTCGAGAAATATTTTATCTACAAAATGAAAAAAGGCAGTTCAGAGCCAATCTACGAAAAACATGTTCTCAAGGCCATGGGAATTGAGAAGCTGGATTAAGTTTTTTTGCCTAAATTAGTAGTATGATTAACTTACCGAATCGGGTTCATTAGCACTCGGATTTTGGTCAGTTACAGCCAGTCTTTAATTTAATTATTGCATACTCAAATTGAGTAGAAAGGCCGCCATCATGAACAAGACTCAGCCACAACAGGACGTGAATGATGCTGTAGGACACGCATACCAATCGTCACTAGAAACCGCCTTGCAGCAATCTAAGCACGCAGATAGTAATTTTCATCACTTGCTTGAAATTGTTACCGATGATATTAAAATTGCCAGCCAGATTAAGGCTGATGAGGCAGTAGATTTAAAAAATTCAATCAAGCGTGATCTGTTAGATGCCGCACATCATTTAAATGAAACGGGCAAAGAGCTGAAAGATTGGTTGGGTTTTGACATTTCATTAATCAAGAGCGAGTTATGGCAAGCCTTTACCGAGGCTACTGACAAAACAACGTTGGAGCTTTTGAAACTGAAGCAGATTGCCGCCAATGCCGAGTATCACACCGGTGAAATTATTGGCTTAGGTACGCTGGTGTGCGATCAATGCAAAGCCGCGTTGCATTTCCATCAACCGGGTCATATTCCACCGTGTGGAAAGTGTCATGGCACACGCTTTCATCGGTTAAATCATTCTTCGGTTAACGCACTAAGTTAGCTAAATCATGAAATTTAAAGACTACTACGAAACTCTAGGTGTTGCGCGTACGGCTACCGTGGATGAGATTAAAAAAGCCTATCGTAAACTTGCCCATCAATACCATCCTGATGTTACTAAAGATCCGGCGGGTGAGGAAAAATTCAAGGAAATTGGCGAAGCTTACGCCACCTTAAAAGACAAAGAAAAACGCGCGGCTTATGATGAATTAGGCCGACATCCTTCAGGTCAAGAATTCAAACCGCCGCCAAACTGGGCTGGTAGCCAAGGTGGTCAAGAATATTCATTTGAAGATGTTGACTTTGCCGACTTATTTGCAGGCTTCTCTAAAGGCCGCCAACATTCGCAGCAGCGTCACAACATGCCTATTCCAGGGCAGGATTATGAGTTGACGACACAAATTACGCTTGAAGATGCTTATCAAGGTATTACGGTAGACCTTAGTTTTACCGTGCCTGAACATGATCATCAAGGTCAATTAAAACGTGTACCGCACACGTTTAAAGCGCGTATTCCAAAGGGCGTGACTAATGGTCAAAAAATGCTGCTTCGTGGCAAAGGCGGCAAAGGTTTTCATGGCGGACCTGATGGTAATCTCTACCTGAATATCAGCTTTATCCCGCATAAATTATTTCGCGTTGTTGAACATGATCTTTTTATTGATTTGCCACTTACACCATGGGAAGCTGCTTTAGGTGCGACGGTAAAGGTGCCGACATTGGCTGGCGAAGTGAATCTTAAAGTGCCTGCCGGCACCAGTAGCGGACAAAAGCTACGCATCAGCAAGCGCGGTATGCCAAAATTTAATCAAGAGCATGGTGATCTTTATGCGGTGACGCAAATTGTGGTGCCAACTAGCTTAACTGACAAAGACCGCGAATTGCTTCAAGCGTTGGCCAGCAGCTCAACATTCAATCCACGTGCCCATTTCGAATAGGATAAACGCTATGCAAATTGATCAAACTGAATTGATCTGGCTTGATGAACACCATGAAGTTTCATTAGATGAACTCATTGAACTATCCGGACTTTCGCAGCAAGAATTAAATCACTTGGTAGAAATCGGCGCACTTGCACCCAATAACCCTACTGAAGAGGATTTAGCCGCAAGTGAGCTGCGCTTTAACAGTCATTGCATCGTTTCGATACGGACACTTGCACGACTTAAATCCGACTTTGAGCTAGAACAAAACGCATTAGGTTTGACGCTGGTTTTTCTAGAACGTATTCGTAATCTTGAGCTGCAATTGCGTGGGCTTGAAAGCACAAAGTAATCAAATTAGATTTTAGTTAAGCCCGCGCACTCAGCCAAAAAGCTTTATAACACTCAAACCATACCACGCTGGCTAATCCAGCTAGGGCACAAAGCATAAATTGCTGAACCGATATTGGTGCAAAGTGGAATATTTCACGTAATAGCGGTAATGTCAGTGCTAGCGAGAGAAAAGAAAATGCTCCGCCTATCACCCACCACAATGCAGGGTTCCGTGTAGTCAATGAGCGAAAGACAGAATGTCGCCAAGAGCGATTGACCAGTATCAAGCTTAGGTTGCCGATGACCAGCGTAGTAAAGGTCAACGCGCGTGCGGTTTCCTCCGTTGCGCCTTGATGCAAGGCATAACCTAATACCAATAGTGTCGCCAGCAATAACACCGCACCTTGCAGCAGGCTAATTAAAAAGACACGTCTGCCGAATAGCGGCTCTTTTGTGGGGCGGGGAGGGCGACGCATCACGTTGGACTCTGCAGGTTCGGCTTCGAAAGCAATAGAACAGGCAGGGTTGATGATCATTTCTAAAAATACGATATGCACAGGCGCGAACATTGGCGGCCAACCAAGCAATAGCGGGATCAGCGAGAGCCCGATGATAGGAAAGTGTACCGCAAAAATATAGGCCAGACCTTTACGTAGATTGTCGAAAATGCTGCGCCCTAGGCGCACGGCATGCACGATGGAGGCGAAGTCATCATCCAGCAATAATAGTGCAGCAGCTTCTCGTGCCACATCTGTGCCACGACCACCCATAGCAATGCCAATATGCGCGGCTTTCAGCGCGGGCGCATCGTTCACGCCATCGCCCGTCATTGCGACCACTTCACCATTCGCTTTAAGCGCATTCACCAAACGCAATTTTTGTTCTGGCACCATGCGCGCAAAGATATTGCTATGGCGTATGTGCTCACGTAACGTTGCTTCATCCATCAGGCTTAGTTCTGCACCATTGATGATGCCACCATTGCCAACCGTAAGACCAATCTGTGCGGCAATCGCAGCTGCAGTTGCTGGGTAATCACCGGTAATCATCACTACGCGTATACCTGCTGCATGACATTCTTTGATTGCCGGTGCAACATTTGGACGCACAGGGTCGGCCAGACCAATTAAGCCGAGAAATTCGAAATCAAAATCATGTTGAATGTCAGGCCAAACACTGCCGCTATAACTTGCTTTTGCTACACCCAGCACGCGCATCCCTTGAGCGGCAAGGGTGTTTACCTGTGTTGATATGTTTGCCAGTTGTTGTGAGTTTAAATGACATAAGTCCGCGATTGCTTCAGGCGCACCTTTAGCCGCAACAATATATTGGTCGCGGTCAACCGCTTTCCAAACATGCGACAGCGCGAGTAATTCCGGCGACAATGAATATTCATGCGCTAAGGCCCAATCGCCGTGCAGATGCTCAGTGTTTGTCAGGTATTGCTCACCCAGTGCATGGATCGCTTTTTCCATGGGATCTAAAGGTGAAATATCGCCAATATCGGTATGAAACGCACTAGTGAGACTAGCAAGAATGCCAAATTCAAGCACTTCATGGAACATTTCAGGCAGCGTGTCATGATCATTTTTAGGTTCAAACGAAAGATTGTTCACCACCAATTGCTGCACTGCCATGCGGTTAAACGTAAGGGTGCCAGTTTTATCCACACACATCACGGTAGCAGAACCAAGCGCTTCTACAGTGTGTACACGCCGTGTAAGTACGCGATGTTTGGATATTCGCCATGCGCCCATCGCCATGAACACGGTCAGTACTACTGGATATTCTTCTGGCAAGATCGACATGGCTAAGGTGATGCCAGATAGCAAACCATGCAGCCAGTCGCCATGCGTCAGACCGTAAATGACGAATAGTAGCAAACTGAGTACTGTGCCTAGAATAGCGAGATTCCACACCAGTTTGCGGATTTCTTGCTGTAGGGCGGTGGTCTCGGTTTCCAATCCTTGCAAGGCTTTTCCTATCTTGCCGATTTCGCTGTGCTGCCCCGTTGCCAAAACGCGGGCTATGCCGCGACCTTGTACCACTAACGACCCTGCATAGACGAAGGGCAGATTGTCGCCACCAGGCGGTGTAATATTAATTGTCGCGGGTGAAAAAGTATCTGCCAATGCAATTTCTGATGGTGGAATTTCTATATTCTGAACTTTATGTACAGCGACTGATTCACCTGTCAGTAGCGATTCATCGGCGGAAAAGTGATTGCATGAAATTAACACTGCATCGGCTGCAATACGATCTCCTTCGGATAATATCAGTAGGTCACCACGCACTACTTCACGGCCAGCAATGCGCTGTTCAATGCCATCGCGAATGACTAGCGCGCGAGGGCTGGTGAGGTCGCGTAGGGATTCCAGTACGCGCTCGGTTTTATTTTCCTGATAGATGGTGATTGCCATCACTATGCACACAAAGCCCAGCAACATCAGTGCATCGCCCATATCGCCCAGCAGTAGGTAGATTGCGCCAGCGATTACTAAAAGCAAGAACATCGGTTCACGGATGACTTCTAGGGCAATACCTAACAAGTCGCGCTTATCGCTTGATGGAAGCTCGTTCAGGCCTTCGGTTTTGAGCCTAGCTTCTGCTTGAGCTTGTGATAGTCCGATGTGATTTTTTACTTCAGGAGTATTGCTTGTCATACGCAAAGCCTTTCAAAACCTATCGGAGTTTTTACTGAAACAATCATCCAGAGCGCCAATTTACCTTGGCGGCCAAACCACGCTAGCCAATAATCCGTTCCCTAGATCATTGTCGCTAAGTATAAGCTTCGCACCATGCAGTTCAGCAATGCGGCGCACAATAGATAAACCCAATCCACTGCCTTCTTCACCGCTACCGGTGATTCTGTAAAAACGCTGCTGCACTTGTTCGCGCTCTATTTCAGCAATGCCAGGGCCTGTGTCGCGTACTTCCAATGAAATACCCGCATTATCTAGTACGGTGACAGATACTCTGCCACCCGCTGGCGTATAGCGAATGGCGTTGTCTAGCAGGTTACGTAACAGCAACCCCAGCTGTGCATCATCACCCATTATCTTGCATGAGAGGCAATCTTCAAGGGTCATTTCAATCTGTTTTGCATGCGCTAGTGGTTCTAAATCTGCCATTACAGTGGCGGCCAAGCTACGCAACTCAACTGGTTTGAAGTCTATTGTTGCCGATTCTGGATCAACTCTGGCTAAAGTCAGTAATTGCGTGACTAAGCGAGTCGCTCTATCTACCCCTCGTAAAACATTGTCTAAGGCTAAATGTCGCTCTGTTTCGTCGGTTGAGCGCATTGCCACCTGCGCTTGAATTTTAAGTGCCGCCAGCGGCGTGCGTAGCTCGTGGGCTGCATCAGCGGTAAAGCGGCGTTCACCTTCAAAAGCCTGCTGAAGGCGAATAAATAGGTCATTCAGCGCTTGCGCTAACGGTGCGACTTCTTCTGGCACACCTATCATTGCGAGTGGCTCCAAGCGATTAGCCGTACGCTGTTTAACCTCTTGTTTAAGCCGTTTTAAAGGTTGCAAGCCTGCGCCTACGCCAAACCAAATCAGCAGTGCAAGCACGGGTAGGGCGATGAACGTAGGCAGCAACATTTTGAGTGTAATGTGGCGAGCCAATGACTCTCGTCCAGCTAATGGTTCGGCAATTTGGATCATAAATTCCTGTTGTGCATCCCATCTAGTCAGTACACGCCAAGGTTGGCCGTTGACGAGGGTTTCGCTGTATCCCGCCTTATCACTGGCTAGCGCGATGATAGGAGCCGCGGCAGAGCGCATTAATAGCTGACGTTTATCCCAAATTTGAAAAGCGAGCTTTTGCTCGTATTCGTGCGATGCGGGCATTGCGTCATCGCCATGTTCAATACGCTCGTGAAGTTCGTGGCTAGTTGTCGCTAATAATACTTGTGCTGATTGCGCGAGTTGCGCGTCAAATAAGCGATCAATTTCCTGTCTCGATTCGGCGTGGCTAAACCATGCAGCCATCAGCCATGCGATTCCCAGACCGGTCGATAATAGCAGAATGAGCCGTAGCCGTAGCGAATTCATGATTTATGCAAACGCATGGTTTAATCTTCCTTGTCAATCACGTAGCCTACGCCGCGCAGGGTACGTATCAATGTAGCGCCTAACTTTTTACGTAGATGATGCACATGTACTTCTACCGAATTACTTTCGACTTCTTCACCCCAGCCATAGAGATGCTGCTCCAGCTGCTCGCGTGATTGCACGCGACCAATATGTAGCAGTAGCTCATGTAATAAAGAAAACTCTCGTGCAGAAAGTTCAATAGGCAGTCCATTTTTTCTGACTTGGTGTGTTGATGGCGTGAGCTCTATATCGCCGTGTTGTAATGTTAAGGTGACTTGTCCTGCACTGCGGCGCAGCAACGCATGCAAACGGGCAATCAACTCATCTAAATCAAAAGGTTTGATTAGATAATCGTCCGCGCCTGCATTTAACCCGGCAATACGGTCTGCTACGGTGTCACGCGCAGTTAGAATCAAAACAGGTGTTTTTGATTCGCGTCCACGCAACCATTTAAGTAGCTCTGTGCCGTTTAGCTTTGGTAAGCCAAGATCCAGCACGATTACCGCATACGCTTCAGTTTCTAGTGCAAGTTTCGCCGCCTGACCATCCTGCGTCCAATCCACGGCGAACCCTGCCTGTTTTAAACCTGCTCGAACGCCATCGCCCAGCAGGGCATCATCTTCTACTAATAAAATTCGCATCTTGCAATCTTAACGCGGAATCCTGATTTGTGACTCAGAAAAATCACCTTTCTCAGCGCTCTTATGACAAGCGATACAATTAGCCGCGCTACCTATGCTTTTGCGTTGGAATGTTGAAGGCGATACTTCATCATGTTTACTCATAAAGTAACGCGTCTCACTAATGCGTAGCGGAGTCGCATTGGCTGGAATCGATTGATTGATGCGGTTAGAGCGACGATTGGTTGATTTTTCTGCGCTATTAGTCACAAGGAAATGTGTGATTTCATCGCGGGTTGCAGCATCAAGGCTGGCATTCTCGCCAAAATGTTTATCGAGCCCGCTCATCATTTTATTCCAAGATCTTTCTGGCAATAAGCCCGGCTGATACAGCATGTGGCAACTGCTACATTCAGCTTTCCATTTTGCATTAGTTACTGATGTCATCGTGTTTCCACCACCGCCATCTATGCCACCGCTGGCTAACAAAGCGCTTGTTGAAGTGATACTGCTAATGAGTACTAAAAACTGCATCCATTTTTTCATGATATTTATCCTTATTTAACATTCACTAAATATTGTATGTAATCGCCTTTTTCCTGCGCAGTGCAGGCACGCTCGAGTACATCTTTACAATTTCGACCGAACCATTTTTCAACTTTGGCGGCATCTGTAAAGCGTTGTGGGTTAGCAATGGTCGCCATTGGTTCAATCACCTTATTGGCGCGTGTTTTGCCTTGGTTGCGCGGGTCAGCCGTGTGGCAGGTTGAGCAACTTACTTTTTGCCCTGTGCTGTGTACATGCTCCGCTTTAAAAAAACTGGCGCCACGGTCTGCCGAAAATCCTGAGAATGCAGGGTTTTCTTGTTTAGCTTGTGTTTCATACTGTTTAAGCAGTTCTTGCGGCGTCGCAGCAAGTACGTTCACGCTAAACAGCAATCCTAATAACATCATATTTTTACGCATGTTGATCTCCTTTGGTTTGATCTATATGGCTCATTTGGTTAACATTTGTTGGCTCAGCCTCATACTGATAGCCTGTGACCATGGCTTGTGCAAGCGGTGTTTTGTCTTTATATTCATGCCAAATCAAGGCGGCAATGTGCAGCACGACAAAACCCATTAATGCGTAATAAATCAGTTCGTGCGGCTCTTCAAACAGATCTTTTAACCAAGCCATGTCGCCAAGCCAAGGGTTGAGTGGCCCCGTACTATGTTCAACGGCGGCAAGACCTAAGCCAGTCACAGCCATTACCGCGAGCAATAGGTAAATTAATAAGTAAGCACCACTTGCCAGCGTGTTATGCCCAAAGCGTGGTTTAGCTTGTAAGTTGAAATTGCGAACAGCATCCCACCATGCGGCTGGATGCCACATATCTGAAAACCGCGCGTGTTTTGGCCCAACCAAGCCCCATGCCAAGCGTGCAATAATGCCCACCACAAGTGCATAGCCAAGATAAATATGTAGCTGCCATAGCGTATCTTCACCTACGCCTTTATCAAATAAATCAGAAAGCCAGATAGTGACCATCAGAAAAATAATGGCCAAGCCATTCCATAGATGAATCAAGCGCAATGCTGGGTCATACACTTTTTGCCTACGATAAGTTATTGTTTCCATGTTTTGTCTCCTTTTACAGTGCGTGAGGCAAATAATAGTTTGAAATTCTTAACGTAAACTTAAGCTATATCAATTCATTAAATTGATAATATGTTGTAAGATTTGCCTTGAGTGGCAATCATTTCAATAGCTAAATAATCATAATAATTAACCTATCAAAACAATAGCTATGACACCTATTAAAATCATCTGTAAGCAATTCTGTGGCCGCCTACCGTCTGTAATCCTCGTATTTTTTCTTGCTTTATTGATGAGTAGTTTTGCACAGGCGCTCACTACTGATAATTCAACCAGTATCATAGAGAAACTCAAGGCTTCAGATCTTCAGGGTGAAAATGACACGCTGATTGTGGGTAGCGAACAAGACTATCCGCCTTTTGCCACAGGTATGACCGATGCTACTGCTGGCGGTTTTACTGTGGATTTATGGAAAGCAGTAGCCGCAGAAGCTGGCTTAAAGTACACAATACGTGTGTTGCCTTTTCATGCGCTGCTTCAAGAGTTTAAAGCCGGCAAAATCGATGTTCTGATTAATCTGGCAATCTCAAAAGAGCGCCACAACATTGCTGATTTCACAGTGCCGCATGCCATCATCCACGGTGGTATTTTTGTACGTAATGACGAATCTAATATTGGATCAGAGGCTGATCTAACTGGTAAATCCATCATCGTACTCAATGGTGATTTAGCCCATGATTATGCCGTTTCAAAAGGCTGGGAAAAACAACTGGTACTGGTTGATACCGCCGCAGAAGGCATGCAGCTATTGGCGTCAGGTAAGTCTGATGCCATGCTGATCAGTAAGCTTGCGGGGACTCAAACACAGCAAGCGCTAGCGCTGACCAAAGCGAACGGAACGTACAGTAAGCTCTATGAAAAATGGTTTGGTATTTATGAGAGTAAAGACATCGGTTTCCGCGACTTACTCAAGTACCTCCTTCCCGTCATTTTGTTGTTTCTGGCCTTTGCACAATACACCATTTATCGACGCAATATTGAGCGTAAGACCGCTCAAAAAGCTTTGCAAGAAAGTGAACATATGCTCTCCATTGTTTTAGAGAGCGTGGATGCCTGTATTTATCTTAAAGATACGCAAGGCCGCTATCTATATGCTAACCAGGCCGTCAGTAATGTTTTTGGCGTGGCACCGCAGGAAATTGTTGGTCAAAGTGATGAGAAGTTTTTTGATGCAGATACTGTGGCTAAATTACGCACAAACGACCGACTGGTATTAGACGAAGGTCAAACTTTAAGAACTAAAGAAAGCAATCTAAGGCTTCAGGATGGGCGTGCCGCCACCTATTTAGTCGTTAAAATGCCGCTACGCAATGCACTTGGTGAAATATATGCTTTATGCGGTATTTCTACTGATATTTCTGACCGTAAATTGTTTGAAGACAAATTACGGGCGAATGATGAGCGGCA
This sequence comes from uncultured Pseudomonadota bacterium, assembly GCA_903854305.1. Taxonomy (GTDB): domain Bacteria; phylum Pseudomonadota; class Gammaproteobacteria; order Burkholderiales; family Methylophilaceae; genus Methylotenera. The sequence continues at coordinate 12,367 of CAINWC010000141.1, forward strand.
TCGCGCCATACTCGATACTGCGATGGATGGCTTTTGGCAAGCGGATACACAGGGCCGCTTGCTGGATGTTAATGTGACCTATTGCCAGATGAGTGGTTATAGCGAGCAGGAACTGCTGTCTATGAATATTGCAGACTTAGAGTCGATAGAGTCGATAAATGATGTTTCTGCCCATATGCAAAAGATTATTTCGCAGGGTGAGGTGCGTTTTGAGTCTAAGCATCGTCGTAAGGATGGCAGCATTTTTGATGTTGAAGTCAGTGTCCAGTATCTTGCACTAGACGGTGGCCGACTGGTTGTTTTTGTACGTGATATTACCGAACGTAAACATGCGGATGCCATAAGAAGTGAGTTATTAAATCGCCTGCAAAAAATCGCGAGTAGGGTGCCCGGCGTTGTTTACCAATATCGATTGAATGCAGACGGCAGCGCATGTTTTCCATTTGCCAGTGAGGCGATTAGGGATATCTACAGAGTCAGCCCAGAAGAGGTGCGTGAGGATGCGACTAAAGTCTTCAATAATCTTCACCCGGATGACTTAGCCAGCATTGTTTCCTCAATTCAAAAATCCGCGCAAGACTTAACCCCATGGCACCTGGAATATCGAGTGAAGTTTGATGATGGTACGGTGCGGTGGCTATTTGGCAATGCGGTACCGGAGCGTGAGCTGGATGGCGCTGTAATCTGGCATGGCTTTATTCATGACATCACAGAGCGCAAGCTTGCGGAAGAAAATTTGGCGCAATTGATGACTGCACTGGAAGTGCAGAACAATGAATTGCGTCAAGCGCAAACCGCGCTGGTTGATTCACGTGGCCGCTATGTTGATCTCTATGAGTTTGCGCCTGTCGGGTATCTTTCCCTTAGCAAACACGGCATGGTGACGGAGATCAATTGGAAAGCAACGGCAATATTCGGTTTCCCACGCAAGCAGCTGCTTCAACGACGCTTTGCGCAATTTGTGGCAGATGATGATAAAGCGCGCTGGCAGCGCCAGTTCTCCAGTATGGCTAGGCTTGAAGGCGGCGAAGAACTAAGTTTTGATTTGAAGTTTGTGCATGAAAATGGAGCTGTCTTTTATGCAAAACTAAACTGCCTGCGCATGGATGATGATGAGAATCAACCAATGTTGCGTATGACACTTGAGCTGAGTCCGATTTAGTAGAGGGGCAAGTCATCAGAATTATGCTGCAATTTGATTGTTAATGTAATACTGATTGGC
>CAINWC010000142.1 GCA_903854305.1 uncultured Pseudomonadota bacterium
ATGTGCAGGCAGTGCAAAGTCAGAGGGATTAGGTATTGCCATCATCGAAAAAATGATAGGCGAAGATCCAAATGCACTTATTGGATTACCCCTAATTAAATTGGTTAGCATGTTACAAAATGAAGGTGTGGCCGTTTTATAAATCACTAAAAACAATTAACCCTTTTTTGCATCTTGTTACGTTTAATTGTTAAGCATGCTTGAAATGTATAAGCAGCTGTAATAATTATTCTCACTCAAAAGGAGTTTGCAATGCCTAATCAATATAGATGTATCGTACTTTGCGTTCTTTCAGCACTTTCTATCAATGCTTTTTCAGGTGAATCCGATGAAATTCGCAGCACCTTGAGCGACCAACAGTCGGTTGCTGTCACAATTTACAACAATAATCTCGCCTTAGTAAAAGACCAACGTAAAGTGAAATTGAATAGCGGCTTAAATAACCTTGCCTTGCGTGACGTTAGCGCTCAAATTCGACCGGAAACTGCTTTACTACGTAGCTTGAGTAATGCGGGTAGCTTTGTAACCTTAGAGCAGAATTTTGATTTTGATTTGCTTACCCCACAAAAGTTGCTAGAAAAATATGTGGGTAAAAAAGTAAATATTGTTAAAACTAACCCAACTACGGGCATAGAAACTACCGAGCAGGCCACAGTACTCTCCGCCAACAATGGTGTGGTGTTTAAGATCGGCAACCGTATTGAAACCGGTCTGCCAGGGCGTATTGTGTACGATGATGTCCCGTCCAACCTGCGTGACCGCCCTACTCTGGTGACTCACCTTCACAATAAAATAACTACTGAACAAACGATAGAACTCAGCTATTTAACCGGTGGTTTAGGTTGGAAAGCTGACTACGTTGCAGAACTAAGCCCAAAAGAAGATCGCGTGGATTTATCCGGCTGGGTAACGCTGACTAACACTAGTGGTGCCACTTACAATAACGCTAAGTTGCAATTAGTAGCAGGTGATGTAAATCGTATACAAGATAATTATCCGCGTGCAATGGCAATGCGTAAAAATGTTGGGATGTTGGCAGATGCTGCGGCTCCAATGGCTGAAGAATCATTGTTAGAGTACCACCTATACTCCTTAGATCGCCCAACGACGATTGCTGAGAGCCAAACGAAACAGGTTGCCCTGCTCTCAGCCACTGGTGTGCCAGCACGTAAAGAACTTGTGTTACACGGTGCAGATTATTATTATCAAGCGAGTTATGGCGATTTGGGCACTAAAATGAAAGTTGGTGTGTTTGTTGAATTTGATAATAAAGAAGCAGCAAAATTAGGGATGCCATTACCCAAAGGTGTCATGCGGGTGTATAAAAAAGATAGGCAGGGTAACGCACAGTTTGTGGGTGAAGACAACATCGACCACACACCAAGAAATGAAGTGGTGCGCCTAAAATTGGGCGAATCTTTTGATGTGACTGCCGATAAAAAACAAATGGACTTCAAAGTGCTGCCACGCCCTTCTAAAGGCAATAGCGCGTTTGAGAGTGCTTATGAAATTACCTTGAAAAATGCTAAAAAGGAAAAAATGATTGTCACTGTTCAAGAGCCTATTAGTGGTGATTGGTCGATTACTTCTGAAAGTCAGCCACATAAAAAAGTGAATAGTCATTTAGCCGTTTGGAAAGTTGAAGTGCCTGCAGAAGGTTCAGCTACTTTGAGTTACAGAGCTGTTGTTAAATATTAAGTACTATTCATGTAATAAAATGGTGAAATGCTAATAATTTAAAATTAGCCTATAAAAAAGTTAGGAAAAATGTGAAATTTGGAACGCTGTACTTAATCCCCGTTACCCTTGGTGACGACAACATTAGCAAGGTTCTACCTGTAGATGTCATTAACATCGCACAGCAACTTGACACCTTTGTGGTTGAAAGTGAAAAATCAGCGCGTCATTTTTTAAGCACGATTAAAACCATTAAACCGGTGCGAGAGTTAAGCCTAAACTTGCTCAATGAACATACTGAAGATAAAGATGTGTCAGCCTTATTAGCACCATTGCTAGCTGGTAAGGATGTTGGTTTAATGAGCGATGCAGGCTGCCCTGGTGTGGCTGATCCGGGTGCTAGGCTAGTTGAGTTAGCGCATCATAAAGGTATTCGGGTAGTGCCTTTTGTTGGGCCAAGTTCCATTTTAATGAGCTTAATGGCTTCGGGTCTAAACGGCCAACAGTTTGCGTTCTTAGGTTATTTACCTGTTGATAAAACGTTGCGTAATCAGAAACTTAAAGAAATCGAAAAGCGCTCGCTTAGTCATAAAGAAACGCAATTATTTATCGAAACGCCGTATCGTAATCAACACATGCTAGAAGCAATTTTGAGCGTTTGTCAGCCTAATACAAGGTTGTGTGTGGCTTGTGACATAAGCTTGGATACGGAAATGATTGTTGCTAAAACCATTGCAAGCTGGAAAAAAACACCGCTGCCAGACTTGCATAAACGACCTACAGTATTTTTGTTGTTAGCTTAATAATTAAAACTAATGGTTTAAAAGCATTAGTTTTTTAACGGGGGCGTAACTAAGCCTGTGTATTGCTGAAATGCCATGCATAGTAAGCATTTCAATATGAAAAGCTGTTGGATAGCCTTTATGCTTTGCAAAGCCGTATTGTGGGTAGATTTTATCTAACGCATATAACTCAGCATCTCGTGCTACTTTTGCAAGTATAGAAGCCGCTGAAATAGCTTGTACTTTGCTATCACCCTGCACGATAGCTTCGCATGGCAAGTCTATTTTCGGGCACTTATTACCGTCTACTTGTACGAAAATTTCACCCAAGTCTGGAGTGATTTTGAATTGCACTTGCATCGCTTCAATCGCGCGCTTCATCGCTAACAGACTGGCTTGTAAGATATTGATTTCATCAATTTCTTGCACACTGCAACTGGCAATCGCCCAAGCCAGTGCATGCTGTTTGATTTCAACGCTTAATAAGTCACGTTTTTTTTCAGATAATTTTTTAGAATCGGCTAAACCAGAAATTGGCCGCTGTGGATTTAAAATCACAGCGGCCGCATAAACAGCACCAGCTAGAGGCCCGCGCCCAGCCTCATCTACGCCGCAAATTAACTGTAATGCCATCTAATTAGCCGAGATAAAAGTTATGATAAGTGAGAGAGAATTGCTACAGCGGCTTTCTCCGCGGTATTTTGTCGCAAACTTTGATGAATTTTTGTGAATTCAGCTTTGATTTCAGCTGCGTAACTAGTATCTGACACGAGCTTTAGTGCAGCTTCGGCTAGCTTCTCAGGGGTTGATTCATCTTGTAATAACTCAGGCACTACAAACCTGCCCGCCAATATATTGGGTAAGCCAACATAAGGCTGTAGTCGCATACGCTTAAGTATTTTCCAACTTAAATTAGGCATACGATAAGTGATGACCATCGGTTTTTTTAGTAGTGCAGCTTCAAGCGTTGCTGTTCCAGAAGCCACAATAATGACATCAGCGGCTTCCATTGCATCGTGCGCATGTCCAAACAATATTTGTATAGGGAGGCTAACTTCCTCGTGAAACATAGCTAACTCAAAAATTTGACGTGTTTCACGTGTAATTAAAGGCACTAAAAATATTGTATTTGGTTGCTCAGCATAAATAAGCTTTGCTGTTTTTACAAATAACTCAGCATGTTGTTGCACTTCACTTTGTCTACTACCGGGAAGCATCGCCACTACTAAACCCGTTGGGTTTAATTTAAGAGCCTTGCGAGCGGCGGCAGTATCTGGCTCCATAGGCAATATATCAGCCAGCGGATGTCCTACATAAGTAACGGGAATGCCTGCATTTTGATACAAAGCGGGTTCAAATGGAAACAAGGCCAGCATGTGCGTAACAGCATGCTTGATTTTATTGAGTCTATTTTTACGCCAAGCCCAAATAGAAGGACTGACATAATGAATCGTTTTAATGCCTTTATTTTTAAGTTTTTTCTCTAACCAAAAATTAAAGTCTGGGGCATCGATGCCAATAAATAAATCTAGTCGATTATTTAGAAAGTGCTTGAGCAACTGGCGGCGTAGCCTAAGTAGCCCAAATAAATGTTTGAGGACTTCTACGTAGCCGCGTACAGATAGTCTTTCGATGGGGAAAAGTGACTGAGCGCCTTCGCTCATCATCTTAGGGCCTGCAATCCCAACAAACTCTATATCGGTTCGTTTTTGTTTAAGTGCCTGCATGAGATGACTGCCAAGCAAGTCACCAGAGGCTTCCCCTGCCACAATGCCAATTCTAACCATAATAATAACTTAACGGACGATGCCGCGAGTAGACACATTTAAGAAGTCAGTGAACAAGCTAATTTCAGGCGTGATTTTTTGCATGGCGGCTAGTTCAACCTTGGCTTCTTCTAATGAAAGTCCATTACGATATAACGCTTTATAGGCGCGTTTGATTTGCAAAATACTCTCAGCACTGAAACCACGACGTTTTAAGCCTTCAGCGTTGATACCATGTGGCTTTGCATCATAGCCAGCAGCTGTCACATAAGGTGGAATATCTTTGAAAACAACAGATCCTACTGCAGTAATAACATGCGAGCCTATCTTGCAAAACTGATGAATAAGGGTAAATCCACCTAAAATCGCGTAGTCATCAACATCTACATGACCTGCAAGAGAGGCATTATTTGCAAAAATAGTGTGGTTACCAATCTGGCAATCATGAGCGATATGCACATAAGCCATAATCCAATTATCGTTACCGATTTTAGTGGTATTTTTATCTTGTACAGTACCGCGATTAAATGTGCAGAATTCACGAATGGTATTATTATCGCCAATTTCTAATAAAGTCGGCTCATCATTATATTTTTTATCTTGCGGCGCTTCGCCTAATGAAGAATATTGAAATATATGGTTATTTTTACCAATAATTGTCGGACCATTGATCATGACGTGGCCGGCAATGCGTGTGCCAGCATTTATTTTGACATTAGCACCGATGACCGAGTAAGGACCGATCTCTACGCTTGAATCAAGCTCTGCCGTAGCATCAACGATTGCTGTCGGGTGAATTTTTGCTGCTAGCATTACTTACTTCTCTTTTTTGTCGATAGCTTTTAATATGCACATCATTTGCGCTTCCGCTACGATGGCACCATCTACGCGAGCCACACCAGAGTATTTCCAGATACCTTTTAAAATACGGTCAATTTTGACGTTCAGTACAATTTGATCGCCAGGAGACACAGGTTTTTTGAACCGCGCATTATCAATGCCGGCAAAGTAGTAAACAGAATCATCGCTGGGTTTAGCATTCATCGTTTTAAATGATAAAACAGCCGCAGCTTGGGCCATCGCCTCAATAATCAATACTCCTGGCATTACTGGATGATGGGGAAAATGCCCAGGGAAAAATGGTTCATTGATACTCACATTTTTAATCGCAATAATTTCCTTACCTAGCTCCATAGATAAAACACGGTCTATTAGTACAAAGGGATAACGATGCGGTAAGTGATCCAATATTTCATGGATGTCCATACTTGTTGAGGTGATTTCGTTAGTCATTTTTATCTCAGCTTACTTTTTAGTTGGGTGCCTGTTTAACTGAACACCAGTTTAATTCAGTGCTACTTTTATCTCTATTGCTTAGATTTTAACAGAGCAATCTCTTTTTCAAGACTTTTAATTTTATCGGACAGCGTATCTAGGTGGCGAATTTTTGCTGCCGTAGTAAGCCATGACTTATGTGTTTGAAATGGCATCAGCGCTGTATAAGTATCTGCTATTAGTAATGACCTTGTAATCATACTGCCCGGTGAAATCGTGACATGATCGGCAATCTCTAAATGACCAAGTATCATAGCTGCCCCGCCGATTTTACAGTGTTTACCAATTTTAGCGCTACCTGCAATACCTGTAGCGCCAGCAATTACTGTGTGTGCACCAATAACGCAGTTATGTCCAATTTGAATGAGGTTGTCTAGTTTAACGCCCTCTTCGATAATGGTGTCATCTAGCGCGCCTCGATCAATAGTAGTATTTGCACCAATATCAACATTAGCGTGAATTACAACGCGCCCTACTTGCGGTATTTTAAGCCATACACCAGCTTCTTCAGCATAACCAAATCCATCCGAGCCAATCACAGCACCTGAAAATATGTGGCAATTAGGCCCAATTTCACAATGGTGTTTGATCACAACATGAGGTTCTAAGCGTGTATTGTCAGCAATGGTGACATCATTTTCAATCACACACGCACTGCCAACAATCACATTTTCGCCGAGCACTACGTTTGCACCAATCACGACCAGCGGACCAATACTACAGGTTGAGGGTATATTCGCTGTAGCATCAATCACGGCACTAGTGGCAATGCCTAATTTGGTTGTTGCAGGTGGATTTAAAAATGCTGAAAGCTTAGCAAAATAAGCGTAAGGGTTTTCCACAATCACTCTAGGCAGTGTGGTTAAATCAGCATCACTTTCCCTTAATACAAAAGCACTTGCTTCGCATGAAACAAGTGCTTTTTGATATTTTGCATCATTAATGAAACAAATATCCCCAGACTTCGCATTTGCCAAGGAGGCAACACCACTAATTAAGACTGAACCATCGCCTAATACATAGCCACCTAAGGACTCTGCAATGGCACTAAGTGAGTAGTTTTTACTCATTAGCAAACGATAAAATTGCGACTAAAGTTAAGTAGTGTTTTACGTAAATTATTTTTTACCTAATAATTTCAATACCTTATCTGTAATGTCAATCTTATCCGCTGCGTAAGCAACACCGCTATACATCACTAAATCATAGCTTTCTGCTTTAGCAACGGTTTGTACGGCTTTATTGATACGGTCTTGTAGGCTACCAAGTTCTTCATTTTTACGTAGATTAATATCCTCACGTAATTCACGTTGTTTACGTTGAAACTCAACTTTAATATTTTGCACATCACGCTCTTTATTGCGACGCTCAGCTTCGCTGATGGTTAAACCATCTTTATCCAATACGGTTTCCAGCTCTTTGATTTGCTTCGCCATGCGATCCAATTCTTGTGAACGTGGACTAAATTCACGCTCTAATTTCTTACCGCTTTCTGCTGTTTGTGGCGCTTCTTGCAAGATTTTATCCACTTGAACATAGCCAACTTTTAATTCCGCAGACTGTGCACTTAATGCAAATGTCATCAAGCTTGCTACAACTAATTTTTTCAATGTGTTACTCAATTAATATCTCCTAAAACGACCACTTTTCAATTATGTTATTATGCCACAAGACCATTAGATAGATTATCTAGCAAGCCTGTATGTTGCAATTTAAGCTAGCAAAACTCTAGAACTGAGAGCCAAGTTGGAATTGTATGGTTTCAGTTTTATCATTTACGGTGCTATTTAATGCTTTAGCATAAACAAGCTTTAAAGGACCAAATGGTGAAAACCAACTAATGCCAACGCCAGTTGAGTAACGTAACTCACTCAAACTATATGATGAGCTAGAACCATAGACGTTACC
>CAINWC010000143.1 GCA_903854305.1 uncultured Pseudomonadota bacterium
CGATGGGTTTTGACGAGGTGGTAGCCGAGAGCGTGCTCTCAGCCACGACTTCAAATGCAGTACCGACTGGCACAGGCACAGGCAAGAGCCACCAAACAGTATCTATCAACGATACTGCGTTTGAAGGTGCGCACGGGCTTGTTCAAGTTAACCAGTCAGCAGGGTCGGGCAACAGTACGGCCAATAACTTCGCGCTTCAGGTGCAACTGGGTGCGAAACCGTAGTTCTTTGTTTTATAAACCAACCTTAATCGGAGAATATCATGAAATCACAATTTAAAAATACCCCAATTGCGTTGGCAGTGGCCGCAATGTTCCTCTCGCCAATCGCTTTCGCAGGTTCATCAACAGATGGTGGTCAAAATGGTGGTAATAAAAACCATGACCCTGTCAGCATTACTAAAGACATTAGCCTTCAGCAAGATATAGCAATTAAAGGTCTTTTGTTGGTAGGCGGCATTGCTCAAATCGATGCTAGCTCAACCGCAATAGTGAATGACGCACAGAATAGCCAAAACAATAGTGTGCAAAACGGTAGTGCGGCAACCGATAAAGCCATTGCAAGCGGTGGAAGCACAAATACTTCTACCATCACTAACAATGCGCTTAGTAGTGCCTCTGGCAACATCGGCTTAAACATTGGCGCAGGTGACAATAACCAACAAGCCAATGCTGCAGCACTTTCTGCCGCAGATGCATGATTAAGCCACCTTCAATTATTCGTTAAATCATGCAGTTTTTCGCCTTGGCGACCTTTAGCTAAAACTCAACGGGTGTCTCGCGATGCCCATCAAAACCTAGCTGCGAGATCATCGGGGGCTGGACTCTGCGATAACTCCCAAGAATAGGTGCTGATGTTTTTAAGTTGAAGGTAAACTTTGGCGAGGCTTTGATTTAGTATGGTGTTTATTGAGTATCTTGATGGTGGATGATTGAAAAAAAGGGGATTATCTGCCAAAGTTGTCTGCATTCAGTAAATAAAGCTTTTATTACAATCATCTTTACTATTTAATGATAGTTTAATAACTATAAAATCACTATTAATATACGTTACCTCACTCATTATTTATTAGCGTCTTGATATAAACGCTTAGCTCACCTTTATATGGATTGAAACAGGATATTAAGATGACGTATGAGATACCTAATCTTCAGTCTTACTCGCTCACTAAAAGCTTGGGCAAAAGTTTGTGGTCCACCGTATATCAAGGCTTTCACAAGCATGCCCCAGATGAACAATTAGTACTCAAATTCATCTTCAACGGGGAAGATAAATCTCGGCATCTTCGTCAAAAAATAGAACGCTTAAAAGTATTGCGCGACCCGCGCGTTTGTACACCACTAGACCTAGTGTCGGATGGCGATGCGTTGGTGATCATTCAACCTTGGTTTGCTGGTCAGACGCTTGATGACTGGGTTGCGCAACAGAAGCGATCGCTGGCAGACTTTTTTTCTGTGGCTTGCGCGTTGGTGGAAACCTTACAGGCTGTGCACGAAGCAGGTATTACGCATGGCGGTATAAAACCACACAATATTCTAGTAGAGTCTGGCACGCTGACAATTCGCCTGACAGATTTCATTACGCCACTCGATATTCGCGATGTCAGCCATTTCATCTACGACCCTGAATTTGTACGTGGCACATTAGCTTACACATCCCCCGAGCAGACTGGCCGCATTAACCATAGAGTGGATTTCTCTACCGACTTATACTCACTGGGCATTGTGTTTTATGAGCTATTGACTGGCAAGCTTCCATTTTTCTCAACGGATCCATTAGAGTTAATCCATTCGCATCTGGCTGAAGAGGCGCCAAAAATACATGAAGTTGATTCAACGATTCCACGGCAACTGGGTGAAATCGTGGCTAAGTTGATGTTAAAGCAACCCGAAAAACGTTACCAAAGCCCCGTTGGGCTAGTGGCTGACCTAATCCGTTGCCGTGATGAGTTTTTAACCACTGGCAAAGTGCCTGACTTTCCCGTAGGTTTGCACGATAGTAATCGACGCGTCACTTTCATCTCTAAAATGGTTGGTCGGCATGAAGAAAGCGATTTGATCCAACGATATTATGACGAAGTCGTGCAAGGTAATTTCAGGTCAGTATTTATTTCCGGCTGGTCAGGTATTGGTAAAACCCGTTTAATTCAAGAGTTACAGCAGCCATTGGTCAGTCATCGCGGCTACTTCACTTCAGGAAAATTTGACCAGTACCAGAAGAATATTCCATACAGCTCGCTGATTCAGGCGCTGAGAAATCTGATGCGAATCTTCCTTACCGAGAGCGATGCTCAAGTGGCTGAATGGCAGAAAAAAATCCTTTCCGCATTAGCGTCTAGCGGTCAGGTGATTACCAATGTTGTGCCCGAGCTTGGATTTATCATCGGCCCTCAACCAGAGGTGGTTAACCTACCGCCCGTAGAGGCCAGAAACCGTTTTAACAATCTGTTTGGCCGCTTTCTGACCTGCCTTGCCAGCGAAGAGAATCCTCTCATACTGTTCATTGATGATCTGCAATGGTGCGACAGCGCAACTTTTGATTTTTTGCAAAATGTATTTGCTAACCATCACGATCACCCGCATCTTTTTTTGATGGGTGCTTATCGGCACAATGAGGTCGATACTGGCCATCAACTGGCTAAGTTATTACGCCTTATCAAGCAAGATAAAGGCCCTTTGGCAGAAATTCGTGTGGGGCCGCTTAGTGATGATGATTGCCATGAAATGGTGGCATACATCTTGGATTCGACCTTGGTCAATACGGTCAATCTGGCTCAATTTATCGCACATCTGACAGAAGGCAATCCGCTGTTTGTCAGTGAGAGCTTAGCGTGGCTAAATAATGAACACTTATTACATTTGAATGCACAGCAGCAGTGGCAATGGGACATGAGCATGATTCATGAAGCACGTATGCCAGCGACAGTTGTTGAAATGTTTAGTGCCAAGGTTAGCGGGTTGCCAAGCGACACCCTGAATATCTTTAGTCATTGCGCATGCATGGGCAACCGCTTCACTTCTCTGGAGCTGGTTCAGGTATTGGAAATTGACCTAATCACGCTGTTTGAATGTTTGAAGCCAGTGTTAAGACTCGGCTTGTTGCTTGAAAATAAATCTGACCTGCAATTTGTCCATGACCGAGTTCAGGAGGCGGTGCTAAAACGGTTAGATGAACACATGCGGCATGTGATGCACTGGCGTATTGGGAGCCGACTGCTTGAAGAAGTGGTGATTGATAGCAGCATAGAGGCGCAGGACAACCTGTTCACTATTGCGGCCCATTTGAATCAAGGTCATCCATCCATCATGGATGAGGCGACCACATACCGCTTAGTGAATATTAACTACCATGCTGGCAACAAAGCCCTCGGGGCTTTAGCCACCGATGCCGCTAACGAGTTTTTTCACACGGCTCACGGCTATTTACCAGATAACTGCTGGGATGAAGCTTATGAGCTGACTTATCGCATCTTTCAGCGATTGGCCAAAACAGAGCTGATGTGTGGCCGATACGAATCCTCAGAAGCGCTGTTGAATCAGCTCATCGAGCATGCCGTTAGCGATCTGGACAAAGCTGAAGCGCTGGCAGAGCAGACCACGTCACTCTCTTCGTTTGGGAACTTTATTCAGGCCATTGCGACCGCTAATCGCGGTTTAGCGTATTTCAAAGAGTCTATCCCGGAAGATGGCATTGAGGCCAACAAGCGCATGCAGGCCCTGATGCTGAAGATTGAAGCACAAGGCGATGTTTGGAGCAGCATACTGAATATACCCTTCACTCAGGAACGCAAAGATAAGATTGAACTCGCATTTTATAGCGAATTAATACCAGACCTTTACATGACGGGTCTGGTGCCGCAACTTTACCTGTCAGCCGCGCAGTCTACGTTGCATTGTCTTGAGGGTGGCATGGATGAATCAGTCATCTACTCGTTCTCTATCATGGGGCTAAACTTAGGCGAACAGGAGCAGTTCGAACAAGCATTCAAGTATGAAGATTTAGCGCACGACCTTTGCGCTAAATACCCTAATACCTTTGGCGCAACAAGGGGTATAAACGGCATCGTCTGGTGCAATATGCACTCGCGTAGCCACCCAGCAGCGATTGTCGACTATGCCCAGAATGGTATCCAGTTTGGCAAGAACTGTGGTGACTTGTATAACGCGGGGCTTTCTTATGGCCCCCTAATGTGGAGCATGCAAGTACAGGGCAAGAATTTACCGCTAATTGAAGAAAAGGCTGAAGAATGTCTGCAGTTCTCTAAAAAGAATCAGCTTTCCTTTTCAGTCGCGCTGGCAGAGGCGGTATTGGCTGGATGGGTTGCGCCGATGAAGACGGGCAACCAGCCAGTAGCAATGGAAGAAAAATTAGCCCAGTGGGCAGAACATAACTACGTAGCGGCCTCGGGCAGTTATTTTGCACTGCTAGCCTTCGCTCAATACTATCTCGGTGATTACAATGCTGCGGCTATGTCACTCAAAGCTGTCGAAAACCATCTACATGGCTTGACTGACAATATACTCAAGCGCCTATGGTATGTCTTCCGCATTCTCAACCGCCTGCGCTTACCAGAAGCGCTAACCTGGCCAGAAGTGGAGGCGGAAATCTCCCCGCTTCTGCAGAAAATTACCACATGGGCCAGCTTCGGACCGCTGTTGCGACCTTATCTTGCGCTCATTCATGCTGAGATAGCCTGTGCGCAATGCAAGGCACGTGAAGCGCGTAATTTGTATCTCGATGCCATTGCTGAAGCTGAGACACAGGACTACGGTTTATTATCCGGACACTTATATGAACGTTTGGGTAAGTTGATGGACGATAATAAGCTTGGCAAAGCCGACGTTTATTATGCTGAGGCTAAACGGATTTACGCTATCTGCAGGGCTGATAATAACAGCGCTAGCATGCAGGGCAGTAATAGCAATCCGTTGGCGGGTCATGCGCAATATGCTGAGCATCGTTCTGTTGATGTAATCACAGGTAGTGCAATATCCAGTGCAACCGAAGAACTCGATACACTGCCAAATATTGACATCAATTACTTGATGAAGTCTTCTTTAGCGATGTCTGCCGAAATAGATTTCAGCCAATTGCTGCAAAAAATCATGAACGTGGTATTGGAATCCTCCGGTGCGCAGCATGGCTATCTACTCATTAAGCAGCAAGACGCGCTGATCATCAAAGCAGAAAAACATGTAGGTAAAAAATCGTTACCTGACAGGCATCATTACCTTTTAACGGAGGCGCCTGATATTTGCCAAGAAATTGTCAGATATGTATTAAATACCAAAGAAAAAGTAGTGCTAAATGATGCCCGTACAGAAGGCGACTTTCAGAACGCCTCCGAAGTGAAACTGCTAGGCTTACGCTCAGTAATGTGCCTGCCCGTCATCAAGCAAGCGCGCATGGTTGGCGTGTTGTATCTGGAGAACCGGCTATCTGATGGTGTTTTTACACCAGAAAAAATTGGCATGACTGAGCTGCTGACCTCACACGCGGCGATTTCGTTAGAAAATACCCATCTGTTAGAAGAAACACGTATTGCTGCCAAAATTTTTGAATCTCAAGAAGGCATGATGATTACTGATGCGAATAAAATCATCCTTCGTGTGAATCATGCCTTTACGTTAATGACGGGCTACTCTGCTGAAGAGGCCTTAGGTCAGACGCCGAGAATGTTAAATTCAGGTCTCCATAATCAAGATTTCTATGCGGCGATGTGGGCGTCTATCAATCGCACTGGTGCTTGGGATGGTGAAGTATGGAACCGTCGCAAAAATGGCGAAATTTACCCAGAGCGCCTTGCAATTACGGCAGTGAAAGGCAATGATGGCATTGCCACTAATTATGTAGCTTCAATGACTGACATCACCGTCAGTAGAGCGGCTTCGGAAGAAATCAAAAATCTGGCGTTCTACGATCCGCTCACACATCTTCCCAATCGACGGTTGTTAGTAGATAGGCTCAATCAAGCCTTAGCCTCCAGTGCTCGGAGTGGTAGAGATGGTGCGCTGCTATTTCTCGATCTTGATCATTTTAAGACACTAAACGATACCCTTGGTCATGATGTTGGCGACTTGTTACTGAGGCAGGTGGCAGATCGTCTGACTGATTCAGTGCGTGAAGGTGATACCGTTGCGCGAATAGGGGGTGATGAGTACGTAGTGATGTTGGAAGAGCTGAGTGATCATGCCATTGAGGCTGCGGCTCAAGCTGAGGCGATAGGTAAAAAAATCCTAATGGCACTTAATCTACCCTATAAACTTGCTACGCATGAACATCATAATACCTCCAGCATCGGCATCACCTTATTTAGCGACCAGGTTGCGGGCATAGACGAGATTCTCAAACAAGCAGACATCGCCATGTATCAGGCTAAAAAATCTGGCCGTAACGCGCTGCGCTTCTTCGATCCACAGATGCAAGACTCCATCAATGCGCGTGCGGATATAGAGCGAGAATTACGTAAAGCGATTGATAAAAAGCAATTTCACCTGTATTACCAAGTACAAGTAGATATCGCTGAGCATGTAATGGGTGCAGAGGCATTGATTCGCTGGATACACCCAGAACGCGGGTTGGTGCCGCCATTTAATTTCATTCCGCTTGCAGAAGAAACGGGACTCATTTTACCTATTGGCCAATGGGTGCTGGAAACAGCCTGCGCGCAACTTAAAGATTGGCAGCAAGACAAGCGCACTTGCGATCTCACGCTATCCATCAATGTCAGTGCAAAACAATTTCGCCAGGCTGATTTTGTCGCGCAAGTGCAGTCGGCGGTAAAGCAACAGTCTATCAACCCCATGCTACTCAAGTTGGAGCTAACCGAAAGCATATTGCTAGAGGATATAGACGGCACTATTGCCACGATGAATGCTTTGAAAGAACTAGGTATTCGTTTCTCGTTAGATGACTTTGGTACGGGCTATTCTTCCCTGCAATATCTCAAACGTTTGCCGTTGTATCAACTAAAAATCGACCAATCTTTTGTGCACGACATCGCTGTTGATAGTAGTGATCAAGCGATTGTGAGCACCATTATTGCTATGGCGCATACGTTGAACTTGAATGTGATCGCCGAGGGCGTGGAAACTGAAGAGCAGCAAAAACTACTCTTAAGCAGCGGATGTACGCATTATCAAGGGTATCTTTTTGGTAGGCCTGCACCGATTGAGCAGTTTGAAGCAGCGCTGAATCAGGTTGATTGTATAAAGCTGTGACAAATGATTGGATTGGGTTTCGATTGAGTTAAACGCTTTATATTTCTAATGACGAATATTCACCACTTTGCGTTTAAGTAGTTTCCCCTTTATTTCTCATTGAATTTTTCTCGTTCAATTTATCCTGTCTAACTTGATGCGGTTACTCTTACCGCAAAACTGACTGGCGTGTCTCGAGGTTTGTCTGTGACAGAATATTTCGCATGATTCATATTATTCTCGTAAACTATAGGCTTATTTTCACAAGGCATTGATCATAGGTTAATGGCTTGGTCTTAACTTAGTCCTAATATAAACGCCTGAGTGTTATTGTTTATCAATACATTTGTAAACAATCGGTTATGTTGAAAATTATCCTGCTATGTAAGCTGTTCACTGAGTTATTTTTTTTATAAAGATACCAATGGGCGCTTTGCACTGGATTGATATGCGTTTAGATGAATTTACTTTGCCGATTAACAGATAGGGTATTACATTGATTTCAAAAGAAAAAGACAGTAAAACAACAGCGTTAGATAGCCATACCCCAATGATGCGCC
>CAINWC010000144.1 GCA_903854305.1 uncultured Pseudomonadota bacterium
CAAAGTGTTATTATCACATTTCTGGGAAATTTACACCACTAATATTTAACTATTACCTAATTAAATCAATTGGTTAATAGTTATTCAGGGTGGACTAAATAGTCGCTTGTTTAATACTGACTAAGTTAAGTTTATAAAAAAACCCGCTATTTGCGGGTTTTTTTATTGCTGGTAGAAATAAAAACTACTAAGAACTACACGGCTAACCACCTAAAATGCGCACTTCTCGTTGCGGGTACGGTATTGAAATTTTATTGCTTTGGAATGCACGCCATACTTCTAAATATATTTCAGTTTGTAACGAGGCTGAGCCCTCTTCTGGATCTGGAATCCAAATTGAGAGTATCAAATCAATCCCGTTTTCGCCAAAGCCTTTTATCTGCACCGCAGGCAAAGGCATTTCTAGCACCCTAGGGTGCCTTAACGCGATATCCTGCATCAACTGCATAGCTAGTTCTAATGAGCTATCGTAACTCACTTGTACGGGCATTTGCACTCTAGCTTTATGGTCGGTAAATGAATGGTTAATGACTGGATTGATAATTAAAGTTTCATTTGGAATAATAACTTCAGTACCATCCAACTTACGTAGTACAAGGTAACGTGTACGCAAATCACTCACGACTCCATAGTGACTATCTATTGTCACCACATCACCAATCTGCATGGATTTATCTAGCAAGATAATAAAACCACTTACATAATTACTTGCAATTCTCTGCAAGCCAAATCCCAAGCCAACGCCCAGCGCACCGCCAAAAACTGACAGCATTGTTATATCCAAACCAACAGCCGACAATGCAAATAGTACCGCAATAAATAATAAAAAAACGCGCAGTAATTTTGTGACTACAACGCGTAAATTCATATTTACATTATGTGCACCCATTACCCTATTTTCGATTACGCGACTAACCCAAAGCGTAATAAATATTGTCACAATGATGGTAAGCAACGCCTGCGATGCTAGCAATAAATTAAAAGGGGTTTTACCAACATTAAACTTTATATCTTCTAACGCATTTAATATTTCTGGTAACAATCCACTTAAATGCAAAGCCGTTAATATCCAAATTAAACCAGAAACTGAATTTTCCAGTGTTTTAAGCAGTCCTCCTGGAGCAACAATGTAACGCACAGCATAAACAGTCAAGCGTATAACTGCCATTGCCAATAATAGCTTGCTAGCCAACAGCAATATACTGGTGTGCTGCCAATGGGCGAGGATAAGCTTTGAGATGAATACAAAAATAAGGCTTGATAATGGAAATAACACACGATTGATGCCGCCGATGCCTAGCTTCCAACCTTCGGGAGCATTGTGCATTACATAAGCCCTCAGAATGCCGTTAATTGCCCATGCAACACCGCAAGCAAGAGCTATAGCTGCAAACTGCCGCAATGCCACTGGCGTTGATATATCAGCCAGTAGCTCCTGCCAAACCAATTGCATTTCTGGATTCATTTGATGTTAGTAATCTCTAATGATGGATAACTGTAAAAAAATTTACAATGACAACTTAGTGATTTTCCATACGTAGATTTTTTATTCTACGATTTTCAAGATGGCGCAAGCCTATATAGGTCATTATGCCGATACCGATCATGCCAATAATGAAAATACTGTAAGCAATCGGCCAAGGGATATCATGTGTCATCATCGAGAATTCCGACATTCCACCAATGCCCGCTAATACATTTATGGGCATAATCACGACACTAATCACTGTTAAGCGTTTAATATCTTTATTCTGGTTAACATTAAGAAAACCAACGGTTGCATCCATTTGAAAGTTAATTTTATTAAACAAGAATGTTGTATGTCCATCCAACGATTCAATATCACGAAGAATTTCACGCACATCTTCATGTTGCGCTATCGATAGAAATTTACGACGCATTAAAAAAGACAAAGCATTACGTGTGTCCAGAACATTGCGTCGGATACGACCGTTAAGATCTTCTTCTAC
>CAINWC010000145.1 GCA_903854305.1 uncultured Pseudomonadota bacterium
CACAAGTGGAAATGCATGCAGAATACGGTGGCGTAGTGCCTGAACTTGCCTCGCGCGACCATATTCGCCGTGTGTTGCCGCTTACAGATCGCGTGCTTAAAGATGCCAATAAAACCTTGCAAGATATTGATGCAATCGCCTACACGCAAGGTCCTGGCTTATCTGGCGCGCTATTAGTGGGCACTAGCTTTGCTGAGTCTCTCGCATTTAGCTTACAAATTCCCACCATGAATGTGCATCATCTTGAAGGTCATTTACTAGCACCACTGCTAGAGGACAATCCTCCAGCCTTTCCATTTGTGGCGCTGCTAGTCTCTGGCGGCCACAGCCAATTGATGCGCGTGGATGGCATTGGCCAGTATAAGTTATTAGGCGATACTTTAGATGATGCGGCAGGTGAGGCCTTTGATAAAACCGCTAAATTACTAGGCCTAGGTTATCCGGGAGGCCCTGCGCTGGCTAAGATTGCAGAACTTTCTGCTTCAAAAAATGGTAGTTCCCGTTTTAAATTACCACGTCCCTTACTCAATAGCGGTGATTTGAATTTTAGCTTTAGTGGCTTAAAAACTGCGGTACTAACGTTAAGTAATAAACATCAACCAATGGATGACGCGACAACTGCGGATATTGCCTGGGAGTTTCAGGAAGCTGTCACTGATTTATTAACGGCTAAGTCTATGAGCGCATTACGTGAAACTGGCTTGGATAATTTGATTGTTTCTGGTGGCGTGGGTGCAAACTCAAAATTACGAGAAAAACTAAACGCCGCGACCAAACGTAAACTTTGCAAAGTCAGTTATCCTCGCTTGGAGTTTTGCACAGACAACGGCGCGATGATTGCTTTTGCAGGGGCGATGCGGTTAAAAGCTATGCAAGGAAGCGGCAATAAAAATTATAGCTTTAGCGTACGGCCGAGGTGGGATTTAGCCGAACTACAAGCACCATAACTTCAAGGCCATCCTGTATGAAAGATGGCCTTGAAGTTAATAAAATTCTACCTCTTACCGAACCCTGACTCGGTACCAGCGACTAGTTTTTGAATGTTGATTCTATGACGCCATATCAACAATAGCGACATCACCAATACGGTAATCACATAATCTTTATATGCTGATAATAAAACCCAAGCATAAACAGGCGCAAGCACAGCAGCCACGATAGCGCCCAATGAAGAATACCGCGATATTGCAAACACCAACACCCAAGTCACAATAGCCGCCAAACCGAGCGTAGGTGAAATCGCCAGCATCACGCCCAGCGCGGTTGCTACGCCTTTGCCACCTTTAAATTTATAAAAGATTGGGTACAAATGCCCTAAAAATACAGCAACCCCAACCGCACTTACTACCCACATCAACATGCCAGATTGCAACGCCAGCCACACTGGAAACCAGCCTTTAAAGACATCGCCGAGCAAGGTCAGTGCAGCGGCAGACTTTTTGCCACTGCGCAACACATTGGTTGCACCCGGATTACCAGAACCAACAGTACGCGGGTCAGGTAAGCCAAATATCTTGCTCACTAATATGCCAAAGGCGATAGAGCCTAGCAGATAAGCAGCGACAATCCATATGACTGGAATGACAGTAACGGGAATAAAACCTAACTCATTCATTTCGCCTAACCCTCATGTGATGCACTAAAATACAGCTACCCGTATTCTAAACCATAGCAAAATACCAAGTATTATTTTTTAGGCACACTTTTTATGGACATCATATTTTTAGAGCAAGTTAAAGTACAAACCAAACTTGGCGTACCCGCATGGGAGCGCATGTTGCCGCAAACCATCATACTCGACATAGAAATTGGCTACGACTTAAGCAATGCCTGCAAAAGTGATGCCATTGCCGACACCATAGACTATGGCGCAGTAGTTGGACGCATACGCGACACCTTGACCGAACATAGCTTTCAATTGGTAGAAGCCTTAGCTGAGCATGTTTGCCAATTAATTTTGATGGAATTTGGTGCTTTGAGGGTTAAGGTTAAAGTGGCTAAGCCTGGGATATTGCCTAACCTGAACGCTTTGGGAGTGATCATTGAGCGTTCAAAAAAATAAAGAACTTTTGTTCGGAATTTCAGCAGATTTAACCCGTGGTGCGAGATAGTCTTTCCCTCTCTCTTACGTACGAACTTCATCGGTAAATCAGGGCTCTTCGAGATAAGTAGTGCAACCATCCAAGCTGATAACAATTGTAATGAATTATGTGCCTATCCTCGTGGATGATGCACACTATGCAAAGCTTTCAACCGCTCCCGCGCCACATGCGTGTAAATCTGCGTGGTAGAAATATCGGCATGTCCTAACAACATCTGCACTACTCTTAAGTCGGCACCATGATTCAACAAATGCGTCGCAAAGGCATGGCGCAACACATGCGGCGACATGTGTTTAGTAATGCCCGCCAACAGCGCATATCGTTTAATCAAATACCAAAAAGCTTGGCGCGTCATCGCCTCACCGCGATTGGTAACAAATAGCGCATCACTAAGCCGCTTTTGCAATATAGTGGCCCGTGATTCACTCAAATAGCGCGTAATCCAATCAACTGCCTCTTCACCCATCGGCACCAACCTAGTTTTGCTGCCTTTGCCTGTAACACGCACCACGCCATCCATCACACTGACTTCGGTAGCTTTTATATCTACCAGTTCAGATACGCGCAATCCGCAGGCATAGAGTAGCTCCAACATGGCTCTATCGCGCAAACCTACAGGCTCATCTACGTTAGGTGCATTGAGCAAGGCAAGCACTTCATCTTCATTGAGGCTTTTGGGTAAACTACGCGGCAGCTTAGGTGATTGAATTTGTATGGTGGGGTCTAAGCTGATTTTATTTTCGCGCATTAAAAAACGATAGAATCGCCGCAGGCTAGCAATCAAACGGCTAATACTACGCGGCTTGCTAAGCGGAAACTTAACCGCGAGGTATTGCTGAATATCGGCTTGATCTACTGCTAATAATGGTTTATTTTGCTGGGTGAGCCAAAGTGCAAATGCCGTTAAATCTAGCCGATAACTGTCTAGCGTGTTCTTTGATAAACCATCTTCTAACCATAAGTGGTCTATAAAAGTGTCTAGCTCAGCTGAGTCTTGCAGCATAAGTGTTTGCTCACTCATGCTAATTGCCATGTTTATAGCCACTCACGCCTTCGTGCGCCAGTAACCATTGCTTAATCAATAAACCATTTTGACTGCCACGCATAAATCCACCGAGGCCATTTTGCGCGACTACTCGATGGCATGGAATGACTAATGGGATGTTATTGGCTCCACAAGCGTTAGCTACAGCACGCGACCCAGAACCTATTTCTTTAGCCAGTTGACCATAAGTGTAAGTTCGCCCTATAGGAATGGCTGCAACGGCTTGCCAAACTCGTTGCTGAAAGCTTGTGCCTAACACGTTGATTGGCAAATCAAACTGCATGGTTGGCTGTTGCAAATATTGCATGACTTGCTCGTAGGCCTGCCTTACCAAAGGATGAGTAGATGGATGATTTTCAGCTGATGGCGATTCCGCAAGTAAATTAATTGCCAGCTGATTGCCATGTACTGAAATTGCCACAGCACCAAAAGGTGCGTTAATCAAAGCATCGTATTTTGCATCGAAGTTCATCATATCAATTCATCAAAGCGCATCGTCATGCCATGATGTTAAACCAATGCTGGCAATATGCAAACGTAAAAAGCAGGCGTTAAAATACAGACGTTAAAAAACCCCAAGAGACTTTCGCCTGTTGGGGTTTGCTTAAGTTTACCTGCGCTTTTCAGCGCAAATAAATTTAGGCTTTTGCTGCTGGTGCCATTACTTCTTTTTCACGTGTGAATAATTTTTCTTTAATACGTGCAGATTTACCTGAACGCTCACGCAAATAGTAAAGTTTTGCACGGCGAACATCACCGCGGCGCTTAACTTCAATGCTAGCGATTAGTGGTGAGTAAGTTTGGAATGTACGCTCAACACCTTCACCAGATGAAATTTTACGTACGATGAATGATGAGTTTAAGCCACGGTTACGTTTAGCAATAACAACGCCTTCGTATGACTGTACACGTTTACGTGTACCTTCAACTACGTTTACGCCAACTACAATCGTGTCGCCTGGTGCAAAAACAGGAATAGATTTGCCTAAACGGGCAATTTCTTCCTCTTCCAGCATTTTAATAATATCTGCCATTTTGTTATTTCCTTTATATCGCCTTGGTTTTAATCTTTGGGATTTTGCCCTCGGCGGGTTCCTTTTAATTATGAAGAGCTTGTTCCTGCTACTTATTCTTGCTGTAGCAGCCGTGCTTCTTCTTTCGTCAACGGCCTTGCGGCCAATAAATCGGGACGTTGATCCCGAGTTCTTTGCAATGACATTTTCAAACGCCACTGTTTAATCTTTGCGTGATTGCCTGACGTTAACACCTCAGGCACGCTCACACCGTTATATTCTTCTGGCCTTGTGTAATGCGGGCAATCTAATAAACCATCTACAAATGAATCTTCAATCGCAGAATCACTATCACCCAAACTACCCGGCAGCTGCCTCACTATTGCGTCTATCAATGCCATGGCGGGTAACTCACCACCACTTAATACATAATCACCAATAGAGATTTCTTCATCTACTTGCGCGTCTATCAGCCGTTGATCAACACCTTCGTATCGACTGGTTAACAGCACTAAACCTGGCTTTTTGCTTAACTGCATGATTTTTTCATGCGTCAGCGGTTTACCCGCTGGTGAAAGATGGATTACCCAGCTTTCAATATTTCTGGTCGCTTGTACGGCTTTTGCTGCACAAATCGCTTTTTCTAATGGCTCTACCAGCATTACCATGCCAGGGCCACCACCATAAGGCCTATCGTCTACTGTTTTATGATTATCTAGAGTGAAATCACGTGGATTCCAATATTCGATATCATAAATATTTTGTTGTAACGCCCTGCTGGTAATGCCATATTTTGTAATGGCATCAAACATTTCAGGAAATAGCGTCACTACATCGAATCTAAAGGCCATGATTTAAGCCAAGATAACACTTAGGCAACATGTCTAAAAATCCGCATCCCAATCGACCAACATTGTTTTTGCTTTTATATCGACTTCAAGTACAACTGCGTCAGTAAACGGCAATAATCTTTCTTGCGGTTTTTCTTTTGCATCTGCTTTTGATTTTTTATGCGGCGCTTTATCACTGAGCGATACAACTTTAATCGAGGCTTCACTGGAAACTTCTTGCTTTTGCGCTTCTGGTTTAATAGCATCTGGCTTAGCTACATCAGGTTGAACGACAATCACATCGTTTGCACCTGTTTCAAACACATCAATAATTAAGCCGAAATCAATATCTTGCAGATTTTTAACACGCAAACCGATTAAGTCTGACCAGTAGTATTCGTTTTCTTCAGCTTCAGGCAATTGTGCTCGAGGAACCGCAATCTGCTTACCTTTACAGGCAAGTGCCGCATCCCGATCATCAATACCTTTTAGCTTAACGACGATAACGTCATTGTGTACTTTGGCAGTTTCAACGACCATTTCACGCCAGTCGTCACCTTTACCCAGCCACCAATTATCGTAGTCAAACAAACCGTCGAACGCTTCTGTATCTGGCACAATTTTCAGCCAGCCAAAAACACCGTAGGGCGCAACAATGCGCCCCATGACTACCATATCATTCACAGCTTCACCAACATGCTTTTGTTCTCAAAAGCATTGAGACTAACTAATCCATCAAAAGTCATATTACTCAAACTAATCATACCGATGAAGATATGTGCTGAGTAATATGAAATTTAAGCGTCAGCAGCTGGTGTTTCAGCAGCTTCTACTGGCGCTTCAGCAGCAACAGTTTCAACTGCAGCAGCGGCTGCTTCTGCCTCAGCAGCTTTAGCTGCGGCCTCGGCAGCTTGAGCTGCATCTGCTGCGGCTTTAGCATCTGCTTCAGCTTTAGCGGCATCAGCAATGGCTTTAGCTTTTGCAGCCTCTACAGCAGCAATTTTAGCTTTAGCAGCATCAGCTTTAGCAGCATCTTTAGCTTTAGAAGCAATTGCGTGCTCTGGGCCTTTAGCATGAAATTTAACTAAACGCGCAACTGTATCTGATAGTTGTGCGCCTTGGCCTTGCCAATGAGCTACACGAACTTGATCAACACGTAGGGCTTCTGCGCCTGCTTTAGCTGATGGATTGTA
>CAINWC010000146.1 GCA_903854305.1 uncultured Pseudomonadota bacterium
CCTGACGAAATTCGCAATGAATTTACGGCAGCTCATAGACTGCGCTTACCTATGTTACCTGACAGCCGCAGTTTGAATTTATCTAACTCTGCAGCCGTTTTGCTATATGAGGCTTGGCGACAGATCGGGTTTGAGGGTGGAGCGTAAGCGTACAAATCCTAACAAGCACTACAAACCTTCAGCTTTTTGTTCGCGGCCCAACAGATCCATCACTGCTTCTTGCGCACTTTTACCGTGTGATAGCACTTGATCGACTTCAAAAGTAATAGGCATATCCACTTGCATAGTATTGGCAAGGCGCATGACTTCAGCTGTGGTATTCACGCCTTCTGCCACATGGCCTAAGCCTTGTAGAATATCTGCCAGTGATTTTCCGCTGGCTAACTGCAAGCCGACTTCACGATTTCTAGAATATTGGCCTGTGCAGGTTAAAATCAAATCACCCGCGCCTGCCAAGCCCATAAAAGTATCTGGTTTCGCACCTAATGCTACGCCAAAACGTGTCATTTCAGCCAAACCACGTGTAATCATTGCTGCTCGGGCATTGTTGCCAAAGCCCATACCGTCCGAAATTCCTGCCGCAATCGCCATCACGTTTTTTACCGCACCGCCGACTGAAACACCAATCACATCGGTTGTGTGATACACGCGTAAATTTGCACCGTGTATAAGCAGTGCGGCTTCGTTAGAAAAAGTTTCGTCGTTGGCGGCGAGTGTCACTGCCGTAGGTAAGCCGCGCACTAACTCTGCCGCAAAACTTGGACCTGAAAGCGCACCCCAATGCTGGCCAGTAATTTTAGGATCACCCAGCTCTTCTAAAGCCACTTCGTATGGTAGTTTTGCTGTTTTTGGCTCTAAGCCTTTGTTTGCCCAGATAATAGGCAATTTGCAACCTAGTGCTTTGATGTCTTTGAGTATGGCCCTAAAGCCCGCAGTAGGCACTACGGATAATATTAAATCTGCACCGTTAAGCGCGGTTTGCAAGTCATCTTCTACTTGCAGATTATCGTTAAATTTAAAGTCGCCTAAATACAGCGGATTAGCACGCGCTTTACGCATACCAGAAACATGCCCAGCGTTACGCGCCCACAGCGACACTTGATGACGCTGACTAATATTCATGGCAAGGGCAGTACCCCAAGCGCCTGCGCCAAGTACGGCTATTTTTGCCATTTAATCAAAACTCCGCATCTAATCAAAACCCCAAGTTGATGATATTAAAATATAGCCAGTTGCGCCATCACGATGCTTCACTTTAACCCAGCCATTATTAAGCTTCAAATCAACA
This sequence comes from uncultured Pseudomonadota bacterium, assembly GCA_903854305.1. Classification (GTDB taxonomy): domain Bacteria; phylum Pseudomonadota; class Gammaproteobacteria; order Burkholderiales; family Methylophilaceae; genus Methylotenera. The sequence continues at coordinate 1,289 of CAINWC010000146.1, forward strand.
ATTTCTAGCACAACGTCTTTTTCAAGCGTGGCTATTAGTGTAGATGTTGCATTAGCCGCTTGCCGAATTTCTGCATGATTAATACTGACCATAACGGTACGTTTGCTTGATAGCTGCTTAGTCTCTATCCAGCTAATGCTACCCTGTGCATCGCGTACTTTAATCCAGTCACCCAGATTAACAATAATTTCCACTGGATAATATTGGCTGAGCAACAGTACTTTTTTAGCTAAACTAGAGGGCGCATCGTAAAGTATCGCTTTAGGCACAGCCACAGAGCGATACTCTAGCGCAGAGGCCGAAATCGGCAACAGCGCTAGAATAAAACTACAAACTAAAGCTTTTTTACTGGCTTGAAACATTAAAAAATTAATGTTTCGCGCTAGCTTCTGCTGCTTCAGCTTGCTGCTGTTTTTGTTGCGCAAACAACGCTTCAAAATTGATAGGATTTAACAATACTGGTTGAAAACCAGCGCGAACGACTAAATCAGAGACGGTTTCGCGTGCATAAGGGAATAAAATATTTGGGCAAGTAATGCCAGCAATCATTTCCATATTTTCTTCAGGCACATTGCGAATTTGGAAAATACCGGCTTGTGTTACTTCAACCAAGAACACGGTTTTATCTTCAATTTTTGAGGTGACAGTGACTTTAATTGCCACTTCAAAAACGCCCTCTTCCAGCATTTGAGCAAAATTACCTAACTCGATACTTACTTGCGGCTGTGTGCGATCAGTAAAAATCTGCGGTGCATGCGGAATTTCTAATGAAGCATCTTTGACGTAAATTTTTTCAATACTGAAACCAGCTTGTTGTGGTTGTTCTGCTGCTGCGTTGTTATCTTCTGTTGCCATGATTTTTCTTTAACTTTCTTTTAAAATTACAACTGAGTGTAAGGGTTAATTGAATCTATATTGAGCGAACCAACTTGCCATTTTAGCAGAATTTAGGCGGCAAGTAGCGGGTCTAACCCACCGGCCAAATCCAGCGCACGTAAATCATCAAAACCACCAATATGACGGCTGTCGATATAAATTTGCGGCACAGTACGTCTACCCGTTTTCTGCATCATTTCATCGCGCAATTCGGGTTGTAAATCAATACGGATTTTATTGATCTCTTTAACGCCTTTACTCGCAAGCAAGCGCTCTGCATTCATGCAATAAGGGCAAACAGCTGAGGTATACATAGTGACTGTTGCCATTAAGCCGCTCCGTTTTCTGCCGATTTTTCAGCCACGGATTCAACAACGGCTTCTTTCGCTAACTTTTTACTAGCCGCCGCTTTTTTCACCGCAGCTTTAGTCACAACGGGTAACTTAGCCTCAACCCATGCATTTAAGCCGCCATGCAGGTTATTCACTTGGGTAAACTCAGCCTTACGCAAAATGTCACAGGCTTTGGCCGAGCGCATACCACGCTGACAATTCACCAAAATGGTTTTATTTTGATATTTTTTAAGTTCACCAATACGCTCAGCCAAATTAGCCAAAGGAATATGTGTAGCCTCTGCAATGTGGCCGCTAGCGAACTCAGCATCATCACGCACATCCAACACAAGCGCATTTGACCGATTAATCAAGGTGACCGCTTCAGCCGCGGTTAGATTAGGCACGCCACCCGCACTTTTTTTAAATAGCGGCAATAACAACATAAAGCCTGAAGCTAAAGCCAAGCCTATCAATAAGATATTACTTTTAAAAAATTCCACACAATTCCTCTCAAATTTTAATCTGTTTAACATGGCGCATTTGCACCATAAATCAAGAGCTGGCTCGCTAGGTAGATTCAATAGCAACTTCAATACAAACCGAATACATACTCAATACAAATTTTATAAGCTAATTTTACGTGTAAATAAGCTAAAATAGTGATATTACATTCACAATATTAAAGCAAAATATTATGTCAACCACCACAAACATCACCCCTGTATGCCTGCTGATTTTAGATGGCTTTGGCTATCGTGAAGAAAGTGCAGACAACGCCATTGCACAAGCACGTAAACCTAATATAGACGCGCTGTGGAATACAAAACCGCATACATTAATTAATGCTTCTGAACATTACGTAGGCTTGCCAGATGGTCAAATGGGCAATTCTGAAGTCGGGCATCTTAATATCGGCGCGGGGCGCGTGGTGTTTCAAGATTTTGAACGTATTAATAACAGCATTGCCAGTGGTGAGTTTTTTGAACACGCCGCATTAAAAGCTGCGCTACTCGGCATCAAAAGCACCAATAAGGCCTTACATATTTTTGGCCTACTTTCTGATGGTGGCGTGCATAGCCATCAAGACCACATTCACGCCATGCTGGAAATGGCGGCAAAGCTAGGCTTAACAAAAGTTTACGTGCATGCTTTTTTAGATGGTCGCGATACGCCGCCCATCAGCGCTGCGCCTTATATCGCGGCGCTTGAAGCTAAAATTAAAGCATTAGGTGTGGGTAAAATCATCTCCATCAACGGCCGATTCTATAGCATGGATAGAGATAAGCGCTGGCCACGTGTTGAAGCGGCTTATGCGTTAATTACTGAAGGTTTGGGTGAATACACCTACGCGACTGCAGAAGAAGGATTGCAAGCCGCTTATGCTCGCGGCGAAAACGATGAGTTTGTTAAAACCACCGCTATTCGCAAGCCTGACGAAGCGCCAATTCACCTTGAAGATGGCGATTTGGTTGTGTATATGAATTTCAGGTCTGACCGTGCACGTCAGCTAACACACGCGCTCTTAAGCGATGAATTTGATGGCTTCCATCGCCGCCATGTGCCAAAACTTGCGGGCTATTTTACACTGACGATGTTCGATAAAAAAGAAACCAAAGCCACGGTGATTTTTCCGCCGTATACCATTAAAAATACGTTCGGTGAATATCTCTCTAACTTAGGCCTTACGCAATTACGCATTGCTGAAACTGAAAAATATCCACATGTAACGTTCTTCTTTAACGGCGGAGAAGAAACGGTATTCCCTGGTGAAGACCGCATTTTAGTGCCATCGCCGCCAGTAGCTACTTATGACTTACAACCTGAAATGAGTGCATTCGAACTCACTGATAGACTTGAAGAAGCGATTTTAAGCCGTCAGTACAATGCTATTGTTTGCAATTACGCCAATGGCGATATGGTTGGCCATACAG
>CAINWC010000147.1 GCA_903854305.1 uncultured Pseudomonadota bacterium
GTGAATGCCTTAATGGACAAAATGACCGAAGTCATCGTACAAGTACGTGAAGCCGGTGAAACCATCAACACCGCTGCCGGTGAAATCTCCGCAGGCAATAGTGACCTTTCAAGTCGCACCGAACAGCAAGCGTCTAGTTTGGAAGAAACCGCAGCCAGCATGGAAGAGCTTGCCTCAACCGTTAAAAACAATGCAGAAAATGCTAAACAAGCCAACCAGTTGGCTATTACAGCCTCAGGAATTGCCGTTAAAGGCGGCAAAGTTGTTTCTGAAGTGGTGACTACCATGAGCGCCATTAACAGCAGTGCCAAGAAAATTGAAGACATTATCTCCGTGATTGACGGCATTGCTTTTCAAACCAACATCCTCGCCCTAAACGCCGCAGTAGAAGCCGCACGTGCCGGTGAACAAGGTCGCGGCTTTGCCGTAGTCGCAGGTGAAGTACGTAACCTGGCACAGCGCTCAGCCAGTGCTGCTAAAGAGATTAAAGAGCTCATTACTGATTCTGTGAGCAAAACCACAGAAGGCACCAAGCAGGTTGAAACTGCAGGCAACACCATGCAGGAGATTGTGGCCTCGGTACAACGCGTGACCGATATTATGGGTGAGATCACCGCAGCCTCTGTAGAACAAAGCCAAGGCATTGACCAAGTGAATACTGCGGTCACTAGCATGGATGAAGTGACCCAGCAGAATGCGGCCTTAGTAGAACAAGCGGCGGCGGCTGCGGAATCACTGGTAGATCAAGCGGTAAGCCTGATAGAAGTGGTTAATGGGTTTCAATTGAATGGTGGCTCATCATTTGCTGCTAGAAAACCAAACAACCGTATCGCTAGTAGACCGATGGCACGCATCGCTTCAGCCAGACCAGTGGCAAAAGTAGCCGCTAAAGTCATTGCAAAAACCGGTACAAATGATGGTGATTGGGAAGAGTTTTAAGCGGTTAGAAACGACAGAAACAGTAATAAAAACAGTAACAAAAACATTATTATTTTGAGAAACCAAGAGAGAAGATTGCCATGAAAATCAACATGCCAGTGACCACTCATGAAATCATTTTTGCTGATTCAGAGTTCATGCTCACTAAAACGGATCTCAAAGGCACCATTACTTACGCCAACCAAGACTTTATCAAGGTCAGTGGCTTTAGCGAGGCAGAACTTGTAGGCGCAAACCATAATATGGTGCGCCACCCGGATATGCCGGTTGAGGCTTTTGCCGATATGTGGTTAAGCTTAAAGGCAGGCAAGCCTTGGACTGGCATGGTTAAAAACCGTACTAAAGCAGGTGATTTTTATTGGGTAATGGCGAATGCTGCACCTATCTTTGAAAATGGTCAGGTCACGGCTTATTTATCAGCCCGTAGAAAACCTACACGGCAGCAAGTAGAGGCTGCTGCTGATGCATACCGCTTGTTTAAAGACGGTAAGGCTAAGGGTTTAAGCATTGTGGATGGCAAAGTCATACAAAATACAATGTTGACTAAAATTAAAACAAAATTACAAGGTTTTAAAGTCAGTCAGCGTTTAACTGGCATTATTGGTTTAGCGGTATTGGTGACGGCAACGCAGGCAGCCATTGGCCTTTACGAGTTATCTCGTAGCAATAATAACTTGAAAGATGTGTATGAAAACCGGATGAAGCCGGCTGAAGATTTAGCTCAGATTTCTAACCTGATGCTGGAAAACCGTACCTATTTAAGAATTGCGCTGAGTGAAGTCAGTATCGATAAATCTGGCAAAGATGCTGTGTTGGTGATGAATCCAGAAAACGCAGCAAAATCAGCCGATGCGATAGAACATAACATCGAAACGATTAGCGGGCTATGGAAAGGTTACTTGGCAACTTACTTAACCCCAGATGAAAAAGTTCTGACGGATAAGTTTGTAGTAAGTCGTGGGAAATTTGTTAAAGAAGCATTAAAACCCGCCTTAGTGACATTACGCGCAGGTGATTATGCAGCTACAAAAGCGTTATCAGTAAAGGCGCGCGAACTTTATGAGGCTGCTGGCCCTGACATTGCGGCCTTAGTTAAACTGCAAGGCGATGAAGCAAATAAAACCTACCAAGCGGCAGAAAAGCACTTCAATAATATCCGTCTGCTAACCTTTGGCGGGCTTGCCGCGGCTCTTGCCATGCTGCTGTGGTTAGGTTTTGTTGTAGCACGTTCCATTACTAAACCTTTAGAAAAAGCCATTGCTGTATTTGGCGATATTGCTTCAAACAAACTTGATACCGCCATTGAAGTACATGGTGATGACGAGCTAAGCCATGTATTGCAGTCATTAAAAACCACACAAACCATGCTTAACGTTAACCTTAACGAAGCAAAAGAGCTGGCGCAAAACGTGAGCGAACAATCGGCCCAATACGAAGGCCAGTTGGCTGCCATCAGTAAATCTACCGGCGTGATTGAATTTAGCATGGATGCCAAAGTCATTGCCGCCAATGACATTTTCCTGAAAGTGCTGGGCTATAGTGCTGGCGAGGCTGTTGGCCAACCGCACGGCAATTTTGTGGATGCAACGTATCGTGCCAGTACTGAGTACAAACAGTTTTGGGAAAAGCTTAACCGTGGTGAAGCGATCACCGGTGAGTTTCAACGTGTGGGTAAAAACGGTAAAGATATTTGGGTGCAAGCTTCTTATAACCCGATTCTTTGTGCAGCAGGCAAGCCTTATAAAGTGGTGAAATACGCCACCGATGTGACTGAACAAAAACTTAAAAATGCAGATTTCGAAGGTCAGATTGATGCGATTGGTAAATCTCAAGGCGTGGTTGAAATTGGGTTAGATGGCACTATCATTAAGGCTAATGAATCTTACCTACAAATGCTAGGTTATGCCGAACAAGAATTAGTCGGCAAACCTGTCAGCATCGTATTAGACCCAACCTTTGCCAAGAGTACTGCCTATACAGAACTATGGAGAAAATTGGTCAATGGCGGCAGCGATGCCGGCCAATACAAACGTATGGCAAAAAATGGCAAAGAAGTATGGATTCAGGCCTCTTACAACCCAATTTACGATTTAAACGGTAAGCCGTACAAAATCGTCAATTACACCATCGACATTACTGAGCAAAAACTGCAGGCTGCTGATAATGCAGGTCAAATAGCCGCTATCGACAAAATCCAAGGCGTGGTTGAGTTTGACCTGACTGGAAAAATCACTGCCGTAAACGATAATTTTGCCAATGTCACAGGCTATACCGAAAAAGAAATCGTCGGCAATCACCACGGCATGTTTGTAGAACCAACTTACCGTAGTAGCCCTGACTACAAAGCGTTCTGGGAAAGACTCGCTCGCGGTGAAGCGGAAGTGGGTCAATACAAACGCATTACCAAGGGCGGTAAAGAAGTCTGGCTACAAGCTTCATACAACCCAATCATGGATTTAAACGGCAAACCCTTCAAAGTAGTGAAATACGCCACAGACATTACAGAGCAACATAATAGTGCGGCGACATTAGCTGAAGCCGTAGAAGAAACCCAAATAATTATCGAAGGCGCCAAAGCCGGTGACTTAACCAGCCGTGTTTCACTAGACGGTAAAACCGGCGCCATCGCTAGCCTCTGTGACGGTGTGAATGCCTTAATGGACAAAATGACCGAAGTCATCGTACAAGTACGTGAAGCCGGTGAAACCATCAACACCGCTGCCGGTGAAATATCCTCAGGCAATAGTGATCTATCAAGCCGCACTGAGCAGCAAGCCTCCAGCCTGGAAGAAACTGCCTCCAGCATGGAAGAGCTCGCCAGCACCGTTAAACAAAATGCCGAAAACGCCAAACAAGCCAATCAACTAGCCGCTGCGGCTTCAAGTGTAGCGGTTAAAGGTGGCGCGGTAGTCAACCAAGTTACCAGCACCATGGTCGACATTAACGCCAGCTCACGCAAAATTGTAGACATTATCAGCGTGATTGACGGTATCGCTTTCCAAACCAATATCCTAGCCTTGAATGCTGCAGTAGAAGCGGCACGCGCCGGTGAACAAGGTCGCGGTTTTGCAGTGGTGGCAGGTGAAGTGCGTAACCTCGCACAAC
>CAINWC010000148.1 GCA_903854305.1 uncultured Pseudomonadota bacterium
CCCTAAAGATTTAGGTGCAGGTGAGGTTGAGCAATTTTTAACGCATTTGGCCGTGGTTGGCAAAGTTTCTGCCAGCACGCAAAATCAAGCTAAAAGCGCTTTATTGTTTTTGTATAAAGAAATTCTGGGTGTTGAATTACCTTGGCTAGATGATGTTGAGCAAGCAAAAACTACTAAGCGACTGCCTGTGGTGTTGACTAAAGCTGAGGTGCAGCAAATCTTGTCTCATTTAGGTGGCACACATCATTTGGTGGTAAGTTTGTTATATGGCACGGGCATGCGCATTTTAGAGGCGTTGCGTTTACGGGTGAAAGATGTAGATTTTGCACGTAAGGAGATTTTAATTCGTGATGGCAAGGGCTATAAAGACCGCGTGACTATGCTGCCATTAAGTTTGGTTAAACCTCTGCAAGAACATCTCGAACAAGTAAAATCCTTGCACGAGCAAGATTTGTCACAAGGTTTCGGCGCAGTGTATATGCCTTTTGCCTTGGGCAAAAAATACCCCTATGCCGCGCGCGATTGGCCTTGGCAGTATGTCTTTCCTACGGGTAAGTTATCGGTTGACCCGCGTAGTGTGGATGAAAGCGGCGCGGGTGAAACGCGCAGGCATCACATACAAGATCAAGCCATACAACGCGCCGTGAGGCAAGCGGTGGTGGATGCGGGCTTAACCAAACCTGCTACGCCCCATACCTTTAGGCATAGTTTCGCTACGCATTTATTAGAAGGTGGTTACGATATTCGTACAGTGCAGGAGTTGTTAGGCCATTCTGATGTATCCACCACCATGATTTATACGCATGTGCTGAATAAAGGCGGGCGCGGGGTGAGTAGCCCGTTGGATGTTTTGTAGGTTTACTTGTCAAAGCTGTTTGCTGGCGAGAAAAAGTCATTTCGAAAAAACTTTACTCAAAAACCACTTTTCTGGTGTGGTTCGCAGGCGGCTAATTTTGCTCAGCAAGCGCATATTTCTTTAGCTTGTTAAGCCTAGCTAGTCTAAAATTACACCTTTAATAATGCACCATTAATTAACTACATTTTCGGATTTTACCTATGCCAGTTTATCGTTCACATACCACAACTCACGGCCGCAACATGGCGGGTGCCCGCGCATTATGGCGCGCTACTGGCATGAAAGATGGCGATTTTGATAAGCCTATCATTGCAGTTTGTAACTCGTTTACGCAGTTTGTGCCGGGTCACGTTCACCTTAAAGATTTAGGTCAATTAGTGGCGCGTGAAATTGAGCGCGCTGGCGGTGTGGCAAAAGAGTTTAATACCATTGCGGTTGATGACGGTATTGCCATGGGTCACGGCGGTATGTTGTATAGCCTGCCTAGCCGCGATTTAATTGCCGATAGCGTGGAATACATGGTGAATGCGCATTGTGCCGATGCAATGGTGTGTATTTCAAATTGCGACAAAATTACGCCGGGCATGCTAATGGCAGCTTTACGTTTGAATATTCCTGTGGTGTTTGTATCTGGCGGCCCGATGGAGGCTGGTAAAGTTAACTGGCAGGGCGAAGAGCTAAAGCTGGATTTAGTCGATGCCATGGTAGCCGCGGCCGATAGCAAAGTCAGCGATGAAAAAGCCGAGGCGATTGAGCGCTCAGCTTGCCCAACCTGTGGTTCATGTTCTGGCATGTTTACCGCAAACTCTATGAACTGTTTAACCGAAGCGCTGGGTTTGAGCTTGCCGGGTAATGGTTCAGCATTGGCCACGCACGGCGCACGTAAAGAATTATTCTTAAAAGCCGGTCGTTTGATTGTAGAAATCGCTAAACGCCATTACGAGCAAGATGATTATTCAGTGTTGCCGCGCAGCATCGCCAATATTAAAGCGTTCGAAAATGCGATGGCGTTAGATGTTTCGATGGGCGGTTCAACCAATACCGTATTGCATTTGCTGGCGGCAGCGCACGAGGCGGAGCTTGATTTCACCATGAGTGACATTGACCGTATTTCACGTAAAGTGCCTTGTTTAAGTAAAGTAGCGCCAGCCACACAAAAATATCACATGGAAGACGTACACCATGCAGGCGGCGTAATGGGTATTTTGGGCGAGTTGGATCGTGCTGGTGTGCTTCACCGCGATACGCCAACCGTGCATAGCGCCACGATGGGCGATGCTTTGGATAAATGGGACATTATGGTGACGCAGGATGAAGAGGTTAAAAAATTCTTCCGCGCGGCGCCTGGCGGTATTAAAACGACGATTGCTTTTTCACAAAGTATGCTTTATCCAACATTAGATGACGACCGTGCAGAAGGCTGTATCCGCGACAAAGCGCATGCTTATTCTCAAGACGGTGGTTTAGCCGTGCTGTACGGCAATATTGCGCTAGATGGCTGTATTGTTAAAACCGCCGGCGTGGATGATAGCATTCTTAAGTTTACCGGCCGTGCGCGTATTTTTGAATCTCAAGACGCTACCGTTGAAGCGATTTTAGCCGATGAGATTGTAGCGGGCGATGTGGTGGTGATTCGTTATGAAGGCCCACGTGGCGGCCCTGGCATGCAAGAAATGTTGTATCCAACGTCATATTTAAAATCAAAAGATCTAGGTAAAGTATGTGCATTACTCACAGATGGCCGCTTTTCAGGCGGTACGTCTGGTTTAAGTATTGGTCATGCTTCGCCAGAAGCGGCTGAAGGCGGCGCAATCGGCTTGGTTGAAGAGGGCGACACCATAGAAATCGATATTCCAAACCGCACCATTCATTTGGCGGTGAGCGATGAAGAAATGTCGCATCGCCGTGCAAAAATGGAAGCCAAAGGTAAAGAAGCTTGGAAGCCGGTAGGCCGTGTACGTGCCGTTTCGCCCGCTTTGCGTGCTTATGCCGCAATGAGCACCAGCGCGGCGCGTGGCGCGGTGCGTGATGTTTCGCAGATAGAAAAGTAATGCGTTCATCATTCACTCTAATCACTTTAAAATTAGCTAAAAAGTAAATCAACATGACACATGCAAGTGTACTTCCTCATCCGAACATCGCTAATACAGTATCGACAAATGATGTCCGCTATATTAAAGATGCTAACGGTTTAGATTACATTGAAATCGATAATCGCCACGCTACTGCCAAGATTGCGCTGCAAGGTGCGCATGTGATGCACTGGCAACCAAAGTCTACGGCAGAACCCGTGTTGTGGCTCTCAAGTAACGCACGCTATGTCGAGGCGCGTTCCATTCGTGGTGGCGTGCCCATCTGCTGGCCTTGGTTTGGTGCACATCCTACCGATAGTAGTTATTGTCCGCACGGCTTTGCGCGGGTGATTCCTTGGCAGGTGATTAAAAGCTGCAAATTGCCTAATGGCACGACTAGAATATTGCTTGAAATGACGCAAACCGAAGTCGCTAAAAAGCAGCTCTCGTATCCTTTCCAATTGACGCTGGAAATTACGATTGGTAATTATCTGCGCTTGGAAATGACCACGAAGAACCTTGCCAATCATCCATTTATGATCGGCGAGGCGTTTCATACCTATTTTAATGTGAGCGATGTCAAAAACACGCACATTACCGGCTTAGAGAATTTAGTTTATTCAGACAAGGTTGAAGGCTATTTACGTAACGTGCAGCATGGCGTATTGAAGTTCGATGGCGAGTTTGACCGCGTATATCTTAACAGTGGTGAAGATTGTATTATTCGCGATAGCGGATTTCACCGCGCGATTCGCGTAGCAAAGTCTGGCAGTAATACCACTGTCATATGGTCGCCGGGCGCTGAGAAAGTGGCGCAAATGGGCGATATGGGCGCACCGGACGAGTGGCGGAAAATGCTCTGCGTAGAGTCTGCAAATGCGATGGAAAATAGCGTCACAATTTTCCCAGGCGAGTCGCATACGATGGTGACGGAGTATTCTCTAGAACTACTTTAAAAGTGACTTTAAAGATATAAAAAATGTCAAACAAGCTTGCAGGTGAAACCAGCCCCTACCTTTTGCAACATGCAGACAACCCCGTTGAATGGTATCCTTGGGGAGAGCAAGCGCTTACTTTAGCTAAAGAGCAGAATAAGCCGATATTGCTTTCAATTGGTTATTCGGCTTGTCATTGGTGCCACGTGATGGCGCATGAGTCGTTTGAAGATGCTGCAACTGCAGCCATAATGAACGCGCACTTTATCAATATCAAAGTGGATCGTGAAGAGCGGCCGGATATTGATCAAATCTACCAAACTGCACACAGTATGTTGTTTCAAAAAAGTGGCGGCTGGCCGCTCACGGTGTTTTTAACGCCGAATCAAGAACCGTATTTTACAGGGACTTATTTTCCTAAAACCGCGCGTTATCAATTACCCGGATTTGCCGATTTAATCCCTCGTGTCTCGGCTTATTATCATGAACGCAAAGAAGAGCTTGCCACGCAAACGCAGCAATTGGCCGATGCCTTGGCGCGCACTATTCCAGTGGCAAATACGGTAGTCACTGCGGATGAAAGCACGATTAAATTGGGCTTTCAGCAATTGCGCGAGCGCTTTGACTTTGAGCATGGCGGTTTCGGGTCTGCACCAAAATTTCCTAATCCTGCTGATGTTACCTTGTTGCTGCATCAAGCTAAAGCTGGCAATAGGCAGGCGGAAGCGATGGCCTTACAAATGTTATCAGCGATGGCTGCGGGTGGTATTTATGACCAAATCGGCGGCGGTTTTTGTCGATATTCAGTTGATGAGCGCTGGAATATTCCGCATTTTGAAAAAATGCTGTATGACAATGGTCAGCTACTTTGTTTGTATGCCGATGGCTGGCAGGTTAGCCAGGATGCCAAAGAGAAAGCAGTCTTTGCGCAAGTCATCGCAGAAACCATTGCTTGGTTGCAGCGAGAGATGCTCGATCCACGTGGCGCGATTTATTCGTCACTGGATGCAGATTCACTCGATATGCATGGTCATAGTGAAGAGGGCGCTTTTTATGTGTGGCAACCTGCTGAAGTGAAAGCCTTGCTCACCGCTGAAGAATTTGTCGTTGCTAGCCACTGTTTTGGTTTTGATCGCGCAGCTAACTTTGAGGGTGAAGCTTGGCATGCCTACATGGCCATCATGCCCGATGAACAAGACCAAGCTTTATTACAAGCGGCAAAAGCAAAGTTATTTGCCGCACGCGAGCAACGTACACGCCCGGGTTTAGATGACAAAATACTCACGTCATGGAATGCCTTAGCCATTAAAGGCTTGGCACGCGCGGGTTATGTGTTTAACCGTACGGATTGGATAAAGTTAGCGCAAAACGCCGTAGATTTTATACGCGAACATTTATGGGTTAAAAATGCAGCAGGTTCGTTTCAGTTACTTGCGACGGCTAAAGATGACAAAGTACATCTCAATGCTTATTTAGATGACTATGCGTTTTTATTGGACGCACTCATAGCATTGATGCAAGCCGATTATAGAAGTATCGAGATGCAGTTTGCTGAAGAGATTGCCGAAGCTTTACTAGAAAATTTTGAAGCGG
>CAINWC010000149.1 GCA_903854305.1 uncultured Pseudomonadota bacterium
GGTTCATTTAGACGATTTCTCAAGTCAGGCATGGCGTGAAAGGCACGATACAGGTAGGATGAACCATCCACTAATAACAACGTTTTCATATTGGCTTTAAACTGTGCTTATGATTATAAATTTGTGATTATAAATTTGTGATTATAAAATTGACGATTATAAAACTGGACTTCTAAATAACTGGACTTCTAAATTATGTCTTATGCAAAAAAAGTACCCAAAATCTCTGATCCTGATGCGCAAGGGAGTCATCAAACTGGGCATGAGTCATGGCATGCATTTGAGATTATGGCAGAATTTGTCGATGCGACAGAGCGGCTTAAAGAAATCAGGCCTGCTGTTTCTATTTTCGGCAGTGCGCGGACTCAGCCAGATAGCCCTTATTATCAACTGACTGAGGATATTGCGCGATTATTATCTGATGCAGGCTTTAGCGTGATTTCAGGCGGTGGCCCCGGCATTATGGAGGCCGCAAATAAAGGTGCTTTTGCAGGAAAATCACCCAGCATCGGCCTGAACATTGAGTTGCCGCATGAGCAAACGCGCAATCCATATCAGGATGTCAGCCAGAATTTTAAACACTTTTTTATGCGCAAAGTGATGTTTGTTAAATACGCCAGTGCTTACGTAGTGATGCCAGGCGGCTTTGGCACTTTAGATGAGGTGATGGAAGCGATTACGCTGGTGCAAACCGGTAAAACATTAAAAATACCGATTATTTTGGTATGTGAACCCTTTTGGCGCGGCTTGATTGATTGGATTAAAACGACACTGGTGAATGAAGGGATGATTGTCGCCAGCGACCTTGATTTGATTCAAGTGATCGATGACCCCGCGATGATTGTAGAAGCCATATTCAAGCATTACGAAACACGTGGATTCAAATTATCTCCTGCTGAAGAGCGAGTTCAGGTTTATTTATAACGAATATCGTTTTCAGGCATGTAATTTGTTAAAATAAATCATTCATTGAGTGTTTCAATATATTTGAAAGAATAGGTATTTGGCTTATGCGTAAAATCTATCAAAAATTAGGCTTGTTGTTAGTAGTTGTGGCCTTGCAGTTACCTTTATTGGCCATTGCTGACGCGCCTAAAGCGACAACCCCACCTCCAGGTTTACAACCGCTTGAAGAGATTCCACCGCCGCCGACTATTGCCGGTGAAGATAAGGTTACCGATGAACCGCAAGTGACCATCGTTAAGAAAAAGGGTGAAACCATTGAAGAGTATCGTATCAATGGTCAGCTTTATATGGTGAAAGTGACGCCAGCGCATGGCGTACCTTATTACATGCATAAAGAAGATCAAAGCGGGGGCTGGTTAATGGATGGACCAAATCAGCCATTAAGTATTCCTAAATGGACGTTGTTTAGGTTTTAATTAAAGAGGGCATTAAGCCCTCTTTATTTATTCGCATTAAAATCAAGTAAGCAAATGGTTCGCATCACATTTTTTAGCAATCAACGCCCTCAAACTTAACTGTATCTAACCCTATGTCAGTATTTACCTCCGTCAGCATTCCACAATTACAAGTATGGCTTCAAGATTACGCGATAGGCGAACTTGTCGAGCTTAAAGGCATTTCCTCCGGCATTACCAATACTAATTATTTTGTGACAACAGCGGATGATAAAGCTGCTCAAAGTAAATATGTACTGACTTTGTTTGAACATAATACGATTGAAGAGCTGCCCTATTTTATTGATTTAATGAGCCATCTGGCGACGCATGGTATTCCTTGCCCGCGGCCAATAACAGATAAATCAGGCGTCAGTTTACATCTGCTTAATGGCAAACCTGCTGCTTTGATTAGCTGCTTAAAAGGGCAGGATGTTGTCGTGCCAAATATTAAGCAATGTAGCGCTGTTGGTAAGGTGTTAGCGCAAATGCACATTGCGAGCCTATCGTTTGATGTGCAAGCTAACCACCACACACATAATCCGCGCGGCGCTGACTGGCGGATTAAAACGGCAGCGCAGGTCATGCCACATTTGTCGGCAGCAGACCAGCAGTTGTTGCAAGAAACGATGGCATTTCAAGCTGCATTTGATACCAGTCAATTACCGATGGGTGTTATTCACGCGGATTTATTCCGCGATAATGTGTTGTTCGATGGTGATGACATTGGTGGTTTGATTGATTTTTATTACGCCTGTCATGATGTGCTTGCTTATGACTTAGCGATTGCCGTGAATGATTGGTGTGTAGAAGCCGACGGACGTTTGGATGAGTCTAGGTTAAATGCCATGCTTAGCGCCTATCAAGCGGTTAGGCCCTTAAGTGAAGCTGAGCGTGATGCTTGGGCAGGTTTGTTGCAAATTGCAGCATTGCGCTTTTGGTTGTCACGTTTGTATGATCAAATTTTTCCGCAATCGGGTGAATTAACCCACGCTAAAGATCCAAATCATTTCAAAAACATTATGCAGCATCGCATTAAGCCAAGCGCTAAGTAATTTAAAGGGAATTGTTAAACGATGGCTATTTTTGAAACAAGCACTAAAACGGGCAGAAGTTGGATCAGCGAAAGTATCGCTTTGTTTAAAGCAACACCAAGCAAATGGATGTTGCTTGCTTCAGTGTATGTCGCGGTTTTTATGATGATTCCATCGCTTCCAGGCTTTCAATTATTTTCTTTAATCACCATTCTGATTTGGCCGATTTTCATGGTGATCGCCATTGCCATGTATCGTAATGCTGATAATGATATTACGCAAAATTTGAGTGAAATCATCAATATGATTAAACCAAAAATTAAACCTTTGATTGTGCTTGGCGGCATTTTCTTGCTCTATGGCATGCTTATCAGCCTGCTACTCAATAGCGATGTTGAGGGTTTGATGGGTATGACAAAAAGCATGGATAAGATGACGGATTCACAAGCCGTTGCAATTTTAGAGAAAATGTTACCATTTTTATTAAAACTCACGCTAGCCTTGATTCCAATGATGATGGCTACATGGTTTTCACCCATGCTAATTGCCTTCAACAATTACACGGTTGTTAAGGCAATTAAATCTAGCATCGCAGGTTCACTGCAATATATGCTTGCATTAGGCGTTGCCTGGATACTACTCACACTAGGCATTTTTTCTTTGCTGATAATGGCTGGAATCATCATTGCCATTATGGGTAGTTTGGCGCCAATGTTGGGTCAGTTGCTGATGCCTATGCTGGTATTTGGTTGCTTGTTGTTAGCCACTGCGCTCATGTTGGCGTTTCAGTATGTCAGCTATCGTGATGTGTTTCGTGCCGCTTAATAAGTAGCTAAACTAGACCTAGCCTCAATGTCACTTAATCCGTTTCATTGAGGCTTACCTTCGTTTGCGGCTTAAATTAGAACCAACGTAGTACCCAGTGACCAATCGCTCCCGTTGCAGCGGCTATTGCAATAACCATCATCATTTTTTCATGAATACACATTCCTTCAGCGGCACTGCATTGGCCGTTTATTTTACACATTAAAGACATTTTAAGACTCCCGTTCGATTGATGAAAATGCCCTTAAAATGCTATGGCATAACAATTAGTCGGACGAAGTTTAAAAGACTTACAACTAAATAGGGTTAAGTTTGGCAAATTCCATCGCTAGCCATTTTAGGCCTTCACGCCCAAAATTCACTTGCACGCGCATATCACTCGCATTGCCTTCATAACTCACTACCACACCGTTGCCGAATTTAGTATGCGCCACTTGCTGGCCTATTTTCCACGGCATTGCATTTTTCTGATTACTACTTTGTTGCTTACTCATCATGGCCGGCAGTTCGTTGTAGTTACGTCCACCGCCAGATTTGGTGACTGGTCTGCTATTCAAACGCTTCAGCAACTCTTCAGGAATCTCATCCAAAAAGCGTGAAGGGATGCCGTAGCGTACTTTTCCGTGCAACATGCGGCTTTGTGCATGGCTTAAATACAAGCGTTGCCGTGCGCGCGTCACGGCTACGTACATGAGGCGACGCTCTTCTTCCAGGCCGCTATTTTCAAATAAGCTCTGCTCGTGCGGGCATAAGCCTTCTTCTAAGCCGCTGATAAATACCGCTTTAAATTCCAAGCCTTTTGAAGCGTGTACCGTCATTAACTGTAAGGCTTCACGCCCCACATCGGCTTGATGCTCGCCTGCTTCTAAACTGGCATGGCTTAAAAACTGCGTGAGTAAATCTTGCTCAGTTTCACCATCTACATTGTTATGATTACCAAAATCTTGATTGGTAAATGACACGGCCGCCGTCACCAACTCTTTCAAGTTCTCAATACGATCCTCACCTTCTTTGTCTAATTGGTAATGTGCGGTTAAGCCAGACATCGTGGTGGCGAGTTCAGCCAGTTCTGGCAAGCTGATGCCGTAAGCGTTGTCTACCATGTGTCTGATCAGTGCAACAAAGCCTTCGATACCTTTGCCGCCAAGCTTGCCGTTGCCTACTTTATTAATCGCCGCTTGCCATAGGCTACAGTTTTCTGCACGCGCGGTTTCTTGCAATTGTTCTAAGCTACGTGCGCCTATGCCGCGAGTAGGGAAGTTGATGACACGCAATAATGCGGTGTCATCATTCGCGTTTGCAATCAAGCGCATGTAAGCCAACGCATGTTTGATTTCTGCGCGTTCAAAAAAGCGTAAGCCGCCATAAACGCGATAGGGTAAATTGGCCGAAAATAATGCATGCTCCAATATGCGAGATTGCGCGTTGCTACGGTAGAGCAGGGCGATTTCACCTAATGAAGTTCCTTCGCAGTGCAGCATTTTTATTTCATCGACAATAAACTGCGCTTCGTCGGTATCGTTATAAGCGTCATACACGCGCACTGGCTCGCCCGCGCCAGCAGAGGTCCAAAGATTTTTACCTAAGCGATTGGTGTTGTGCGCGATGATCGCATTGGCAGCATCCAGGATATTGCTGTGTGAGCGGTAGTTTTCTTCAAGCTTAACGATATGCTGGATGTTAAAGTCTTTTTCAAAGTCACGCATATTGCCCACGCGCGCACCGCGAAAACCGTAAATGGATTGATCGTCGTCACCGACGGCAAACATGCAATTATGCTGAGAGCCATCGCCTTGCCCAGTGAGCAATTTCAGCCATAAATATTGCAGCTGATTAGTATCTTGAAACTCATCGACCAATATGTATTTAAAGCGGCTTTGGTAATGTTCGCGAATGTTCGCGTCACGTTTCAGCAGTTCATAGCAACGCAATAAAAGCTCGGCAAAGTCGGCTACGCCATCACGTTGGCATTGTTTGTCATACGCTTCAAAAATCTCACGCATTTTTGTTGAGTGTGGGTCATAAGCTTCAACCGCATGCGCACGTAAACCTTCATCTTTGCAGCCATTAATAAAGTTTTGCACTTGCTTAGGCGGAAATTTTTCATCATCCACATTCATCAGTTTCATTAAGCGTTTAATGACCGACAATTGATCCGAGATATCTAAAATTTGAAAGCTCGCCGGTAAGCCGGCTTCGCGGTGATGGGCGCGCAATAATCGATTACACAAACCGTGAAACGTGCCTACCCACATGCCACGCGTGTTGATTGGTAGTGATGATGTGATGCGGGTGAGCATCTCTTTTGCGGCTTTATTGGTAAAAGTGACTGCTAATAAGCCTGTAGGCGACACTTGGCCTGTTTGAATCAACCAAGCAATACGTGCGGTTAGTACGCGCGTTTTACCACTACCAGCACCGGCCAAAATCAGCGCAGATTGATGTGGCAAGGTGACTGCCTCTAATTGTTTATTGTTGAGCCCAGCTAATAATGGGTCTTGCGTAATGGGTGAGTTTTGAATTTCCATAACGGTATTATCGCATGGGTTTGACGCATGAATAATCTGCCTTAGCAGATATATTCCACGGGCAAGACCCTTGCGGTCTTGACGTGTGAATAACCAACTTTGACGTAGGAATAATGAACTTTAGTTCATATATTCTACGGGCAAGCCAAATGCTGGCTTAGTTGGTATATTCCACGGGCAAGACCCTTGCGGTCTTTCTGTATCTATTCCACCAATAATTTAACAAGATACAAACTGTTACAAAAATATGAGAACTAACTTCAGGCAACATGTTCTTAATGTACATGATAGCTAAATTTAACTTTAGCTATTATTTCCGCTTCTTTCCTCCCTGAGCGGAAGCCTTAATCATTAAGGCATTTTGCCCCGACTCTAATCCCCTTGAGTTGGGGTTTTTTTTGTAAAAAATTAGTATCGCATATAGCACAATTCCAATTTAACTAGTACATGTGGCACACGTTGAGCAATTTATAGTGGTATTTTTCCAGAACTTAAAATTCAAATAAATTATGGTAATATCTTCTTTAGAATCTGAAAGTTATCCTGTGATAGGGGTGCCAGATCAAGTTTAAATAAAAATAACTCGGGAGTCAAAATGAATTTCAA
>CAINWC010000150.1 GCA_903854305.1 uncultured Pseudomonadota bacterium
AATCCATTTCTGAAACGTGCACTAAACCTTCGATACCTGGTTCGATTTCAACGAACGCGCCGTAGTCAGTTAAGTTAGACACTTTACCGAATAAGCGTGTGCTTACTGGGTAACGGCGAGTTAATGCAACCCATGGGTCATCGCCTAATTGTTTGATACCTAATGAAACGCGGTTTTTCTCTTGATCGAATTTCAAGATTTTTGCTTCAACTTCTTCGCCTACTGTCAGCACTTCTGATGGGTGCTTAACACGACGCCAAGCCAAATCAGTAATGTGTAGTAAACCATCAATGCCGCCCAAATCAACGAACGCACCATAATCAGTGATATTTTTAACAATACCTTTAACAACAGCACCTTCAGCTAAGGTACCCATTAATGCTTCACGGTCTGCACCCATGCTAACTTCCATCACAGCACGACGTGAAACAACGATGTTGTTACGTTTACGATCTAATTTGATTACTTTTAGGTCACACTCTTTGTTTTCAAAAGGTGTAGTGTCTTTTACTGGACGTACATCTACTAATGAACCAGGTAGGAAAGCCATGATGCCGTTGACAGAAACGCGTAAACCGCCTTTAACTTTACCGCTTACAAAACCCTTAATGATACGACCTTCGTTCATCGCATCTTCTAGGTCTAGCCATGTTTCCATGCGTTTTGCTTTTTCGCGTGAAAGTACAGTTGAACCAAAGCCATCTTCAAGCTTTTCGATGGCAACTTTAACAAAGTCGCCCACTTTAACTTCAATTTCGCCTTGAGCGTTTTGGAATTCAGTAGCAGCGATAACGCTTTCTGATTTAAGACCTGCATTAACAATTACGTGATCTTGGTCAACTGAGATTACTTCAGCCGTGATCACTTCGCCAGAACGCATTTCTTGGCGAGCTAAGCTTTCTTCAAAAAGCGCAGCAAAAGATTCCATCGGTGAAGCAGTAGATTTAGAAGTAGAAGCCATTAAATAAAATTACCTAAAAAAATAATCCCACCTAGCAGTGGGGTAGTTAAAAAACTACGTATCAATGAGATGCGTAGGCGTAAAAAATTGTCTAAATTTCAAAGAATAGAATTATAACTAAAACATTGAAAAATAAAAGACTATTTGCACTTTTTAAGCCGATAAATTTGTAAATGACTGATAGTTTTGTAAAACATGGTCAACGGCTTGAGCAATGCTTAAATGATCGGTCTCTAACAAGATCGCATCTTTTGCCATGATGAGTGGGGCGCTTGCTCTGCCTTTGTCTCTGGCATCGCGTTCTTGTAGGTCTAGTAAAATATCTGCGTACGAAATTTGTGAATTGCTGCCAGATTGTTTTTTATTCAATAATTGTTGGTAGCGGCGCTGAGCGCGCACTTCTGTGGCGGCTGTTAGAAACACTTTTAATGGCGCGTTGGGGAAAATCACTGTGCCCATATCTCTGCCATCTGCGACTAAACCAGGTGCTTTGCAAAAGCTATGCTGTAAATCGAGTAGGGCGGCGCGGAGCGGAGCATGCACAGCAACACGTGATGCACCTTTGCCCATTTCTTCTGTACGAATTGCGTCTGAAATATCATTACCGTTTAACATAACCTGACCATCTTTGAATTGAATGTCTAGTGTTTTTGCACACTTAGCAATAGCTAAAGCATCATCCCAATCTATGTTTTGCTGTTTCGCGGCCAATGCTACGATGCGATACAGCGCGCCAGAATCTAAATAATGGAAACCAAGTTGTGCGGCAACTAATTCAGCCACTGTACCTTTGCCAGACGCAGATGGGCCATCAATAGCGATAACGGGAATTGAGTTATGCATGTTTGACTATTTCCGCAAAGCTTTTGAAATAATCTGGGAAAGTTTTATTCACGCATTTAGGGTCGTTAATAGTAATCGGCACATTGCCTAAAGAAATCAGTGAAAAACACATCGCCATGCGGTGATCATCATAGGTATCAATCACGGCATTTGGCGTTAATTGGGCCGGCGGCGTTACTTTGATGTAGTCCGCGCCTTCTTCAATAATCGCGCCTATTTTGCGTAACTCCGTCGCCATTGCGGCAATACGGTCTGTTTCTTTCACGCGCCAGCTGGCGATGTTTCTCAATACGGTTGTACCTTCTGCGAATAAGGCCAGTATGGCTAATGTCATGGCAGCATCTGGAATATGGTTGCAATCAAGATCAAGGGCTTTTAGTTTTGCCGGTTTACGCGCAGTAATATGGTTTTTACCGTAACTAATATCGCAGCCCATTAAGGCTAATGCCTCTGCAAAGCGCACATCACCTTGTATGCTGTGCTTGCCGATACCCTCTACGCTAACATTACCGGCAATTGCACCTGCGGCCAAAAAGTAAGAGGCGCTTGATGCATCGCCTTCTACAAATATTTCTTTCGGACTAATATATTGGCTGTTAGCCGCAATGGTGAAGCGTTGCGAGCCTTCACGCACCACATTCACGCCAAACTTAGCCATTAAATTAAGCGTAATTTCGATGTAAGGTTTAGAAATAAGCTCGCCAACCACTTCAATGGTGGCTTGTTGTTTGGTGAGTGGCAACGCCATTAAAAGAGCCGTTAAAAACTGGCTGGAAACATCGCCGCGTATTTGTAAAGGCTGGCTTAAATCAAGCGTTACAGGGGATATTTTAAGCGGTGGAAAACCTGCGTTTTCTAGATATTCTATTTGCGCGCCAGCTTGAAGCAATGCATTGACCAAATCGCCAATTGGGCGCTCGTGCATCCGTGGCACACCACTGAGCACATAGTTGCCGTTAGAAAAAGCCAGTGCAGCAGTGAGTGGTCTGAATGCCGTGCCAGCATTACCTAAAAACAAATCAGCCTGTTTGTTTGGAAAGTCGCCATTGCAACCAGTTACGCGCCATGCGTTTTCAGCGAAGTTTTCTAATTTCACACCCAGTTTTTCTAAGGATTCCAACATGCGCGCAGTGTCGTCGGACGCCAGTAAATCACGGATTTCTGTAGTGCCAGTTGCCAGTGCGGCCAATAATAAAGTGCGGTTTGAAATACTTTTAGAACCAGGCAATGTGATTTTGCCTTCAGCATGGCTGGCGGCGGGTAGGGTAAGTTGTTCCATTGGATTTTTTGTGATCTTAAATTTAACTGTAATGATTTTATATTTTTTTAGACTCAGACCAACCGTTACGGGCAACGCTGGCGCGCTCAAATAAGGCTTGCAAGCCTGCGCTGTCTTCGTTTTCAAGCAATTTTTTTACGGTAGATAGTTCTGTTTGGTATGCGGTTAATTCACTGAGTAATGCATTTTTATTGGCCAAACTAATATCACGCCACATTTCAGGGTGGCTGCCTGCAATTCGGGTAAAGTCTCTAAAGCCACTCGCGGCAAAGCCAAATAATTGTGCGGCATTGGGGCGCGAGGCAATATCGTCTACCAATGCAAATGCCAGTAAGTGCGGTAAATGGCTGACTGCGGCAAAAATGCTATCGTGTGATTCGGCTGACATCTCACTTACATTGGCACCACAGGCTTGCCAAAGTTGGGTTGCCGCTAAAATCGCTTGTTTGTTTGTGGTTGGCGTAGGTGTTAACACTACATTTTTATTGAGGTATAAATCAGCTTTAGCCGCAGTCACACCGCTTTTTTCAGCGCCAGCAATCGGGTGGCCGCCAATAAATTGGTTAAATTGAGTGCCTAAAATTTCTTCAGCACAGCGCAATACATCGCCCTTTGTGCTGCCTGCATCGGTAATCACAGTATTTGCACTTAAATGCGGCTTAATAGATTTTAGTATGGCCGATGTTTGTGCCACGGGCGTTGCAATCAACACCACGTCCGCATCTTTAAGGGCAAGGGCAATATCGCTCGTAGCAATATCAATTACCCCTAAATCTAGCGCGGCTTGCAAGCTTGCGCTACTGCGGCCAACGCCAATGATTTGAGGCTCGATATTAATCGCGCTCGCTTTTTTTAGCGCTAAGGCAACCGAGCCGCCAATCAAGCCGACACCAAAAATGACGAGTTTTTTCAATTCATATTATCTTTTTTTTTGCATAAATTGAATTGTAACATCGTTGGAATTGCCAAACTTAAACCTTATGTGCTTTTTGCTCAGTTGTCGCAATGATTGTTTATTTCAACCACTCACCATCGATCAACTTCTGTAATGGCTTAAAATTCTGCTTATACGCCA
Source organism: uncultured Pseudomonadota bacterium (assembly GCA_903854305.1). Classification (GTDB taxonomy): domain Bacteria; phylum Pseudomonadota; class Gammaproteobacteria; order Burkholderiales; family Methylophilaceae; genus Methylotenera. The sequence goes on from CAINWC010000150.1 coordinate 4,159, forward strand.
TTTTTTGGCTATTTTTAATCCAGTAACCTAGATATAAATAGGGGAAGTTTAACGTTTTTGCCCACTCAATTTGCCATAGCACGTTATAGGTACCAAAACTCGCTTTTGCATCGCTGGTTTCATAAAACGTGTACACGGCCGAAATGCCATCGTGCACAATATCAATCACACTGACCATTTTGAGTTGGTCATTTTCTCTAAATTCAACTAATACGCTTTCTACATTGGTTTGGCATAAAAATTGTCGGTATTGCTCGGCATCATCTTGCTCTGGTTTGTCTTCCTTGTTTAATGCGTCATTAGCATGTCTCGCCTTTTGGTAGGCGGCGTAGAGCGCATAATGTTCTGCATGAAACGCTATAGGCAGAATCGTAGTGGTGAGGTTTTGATGTTGTTTGTAAGCGCGTTTTTGGCTACGGCTGGCGGTGAATTCTTGCAGAATAATGCGTACGGCGATGCATTCTCGGCAATTTTCGCAGTGCGGTCTATAGGCAAACTTGCCGCTGCGTCTAAAGCCTTGTTGGATAAGGCTGCTATAAACATCGGCATTAATTAAATGTTGGGGTGAGGCGATTAAGCTTTGGGCGAGTTTGTTGGGTAAATAGCCGCAGCTATAGCCAGTACTGACGTAAAACTGTAGCTTTTGTAATGGTGGTTCGCTTGGTAAAGTCATTGCAAAATTATAAGCCTACTATGATGCATAGTCATTTTTTATCAGTATCGACAACTGCTGTATAAAATCATCACGGCTAATTTCTTTGGCACCAAAGCGCGCTAGATGCGCTGTTTTCATCTGGCAATCTATCAGGCCGACACCTTCGTCCTTTAGTTTTTGTACTAACTTCACAAATGCGACTTTTGATGCATCCGTGACGTGGTGAAACATGCTTTCACCATAAAACATATTGCCAATTTTAACGCCGTAGCAGCCACCTACTAACTTGTTATCAAGCCAGCATTCTGCGCTTATCGCGTAGCCTGCTTCGTGCAGTTTGCAATAAGCATCAATAATATCTGCAGTGATCCAAGTGCCTGGCTGGCTTTCTCGCAGAGTCTGGCTGCAAGCGCTAATCACTTGGCGAAAATCACTATTAAAACGTACTTCAAAGGGGCAGTTTTTGAGTGTTTTTTTGAGTGAATTAGATATTTTTAACGCGTTAGGAAAAAGTACCATGCGGGGATTTGGGCTCCACCACATAATTGGCTCGCCATCGCTAAACCATGGGAATATGCCTTGTTGATAGGCGCTTAACAAGCGATTGAATGATAGGTCACCACCAATCGCAATTAGGCCGTTCGGTTCTGTCAGGGCATGGTGTAGTGGCGGAAAGTTACAATCGCTGTCAATTGCGGCAACGCGTCCGTTGGGTAGTTGGTAGTAGGCGTGACTCATAAACTTTTTTCTGATTTGGCAATGACTTCACTAGCTCCTGAGCGTTTAGATAAGATGAAACCTTAGTCAATAGATGTGCTTTTGCCAAGTTTATCCATTATGATTAAATAAAACGCATGTGCTAATTTGTGCATGCATCATACTATTGTTTGTTGCTTGGTCTATTGTGACACTTAACCTACCGCTAAATAAGCGCACAGTTAACGAAACCTAGCTATTTTGTTGATGGATTCACTATGAAACTTTTCAAGTTAGTCATTATCATTGCATCCACAAGCCTTATTCTTAGTGGCTGTGCGACCTTTACTCAAGATGGCGGCTTGGCTGGTGTAAAAGAAGCTACCGCACAACATATCAAGCAAGAGGTTGTTTGGCCAAAAACTGAGTCTGAGAAAAAAATGGTCGCTGATCGTGTCAGTGAGTTGTTAAAGCAGCCTCTGGATGTTGAAAGTGCGGTGCAAATCGCGCTACTCAATAACAAAGGTTTACAGGCTTCATTGTTCTCGCTAGGCATATCTGAGGCCGATGTTGTGCAAGCGGGTCATCTACCTAATCCAAAATTTTCCATGTTGTACGCTAGAAATAACGGCGATTACAAGATTGAACAGGCACTTACTTTCAATATTTTTTCGCTTATCACCATGCCTAGAATGCTAGCGATTGAACGGAGTAATTTTGAAAAAACCAAGAAAGCTGTGGCATTAGATGTTTTGAACTTAGCACATGAAACGCGGTTAGCCTACTTTAATGCGGTGGCGGCGAATGAGCATGTGCGCTATGGCGCACAAGTGAAAGAATCCGCAGAGGCCAGTGCAGAGTTAGCGCGGCGCATGGTAAAAGCGGGTAATTGGAATCAGTTAGAGTTTGCTAGGGAACAAAGTTTTTATGCCGATGCGGCGCTTGATTATGCCAATGCAAGCAATCAACAAACTAGCGCACATGCAGCATTGTCGCGCTTGTTAGCGGTGCCGGTCGAACAGCTGAATTTGCAGGATCGTCTACCAGATTTACCTAAATCTATAGACGAATTACAGCCTTTTGAAAAAACTGCATTTGAGCAACGTTTAGATTTACAGACCATGCGATTAGAAACGCAAGCCTTGGCTAAGCAATTAGGTCTTAGTAAAACAACACGATTTATTAATGTGCTGGAAATCGGTCCTGCACGAGTGCTTGAAGGCAAACGCAGTGTCCCTTATAAAAAAGGCGTTGATATTAGTTTTGAATTGCCATTATTTGATTGGGGTGGCGCGAAAGTAGCGCGTGCTGAGGCGATTTACATGCAGGCAGTAAATAGTACGGCACAAATGGTTTTTGATGCACAGTCTGAAACCCGCGA
>CAINWC010000151.1 GCA_903854305.1 uncultured Pseudomonadota bacterium
AATAGCAATCAGGAATATTGAGCCAGAAAGCGCAAACATACGAAACGCGTCAATCTCTGCAACGTCTAATACTAAGTAACGTGCCAAAGCGATAATACCAATATACAGCGGGTATCTTACCGGCAGGTTGCCAGAACCTAGGTAGTGATTGAGCATAGACATTACTTCAAGATACAAAAACAGCAATAGTAGATCACCTACAGTAATTGCACGTGCTAGCCAGACATGTGAAATTGCCTGAAATACAGCAAAAATAGTTGCCATGGCAATGGTGATTAGCACGGCTTGTTCAACGAGTCCAAGTCCGCGTTGCATCAATCTACTGAATCTGTTGGGTGTCATTTCTACTCCTGAGTCATCTAACTAGGCTGCAAATTATACCTGACAGTATGCTAGAAAATGCTTTATAGCAACACTTGGTTGTCATGCTCACCGCGTTCATACACAATATGCGCGCGACCGACTAATAACGGGTCTAGTGGGCCAATTGCAGCTAATTCCTTGTTGTTGTAAGGCAGTTTGTGTAACACATAGCGCATGGCGTTAAGTCGCGCGCGTTTCTTGCAATCCGATTTAATCACAGTCCATGGCGAATCGGCTGTATCCGTGTGAAAGAACATCGCCTCTTTAGCCTTGGTGTAATCATCCCATTTATCCAGCGAAGCTAGGTCGATTGGGCTCAGTTTCCATTGTTTGAGCGGGTGCATTTCACGTTCTTTAAACCGACGGCGTTGTTCTTCGCGGCTTACTGAGAACCAAAATTTGATGATATGGATACCGCTTCTTGTCAGGTTGCGTTCAAAATCAGGTGCTTGACGCATGAACTCCAAATATTCGTCATTGTTGCAGAAGCCCATGACACGCTCAACACCAGCGCGGTTATACCAAGAACGGTCGAACAATACGATTTCGCCAGCGGTTGGCAGCAGTGAAACATAGCGTTGAAAATACCATTGCCCACGTTCCACATCACTGGGTTTTTCCAAAGCGACTACACGGGCACCGCGAGGGTTCAGGTGCTCCATAAAGCGCCGAATGGTGCCGCCCTTACCTGCAGCATCGCGTCCTTCAAATATAATAACAACACGCTGGCCAGATTCTTTGACCCAAGCCTGCAGCTTCAATAACTCAACTTGAAGATGATATTTTTGTTTTTCGTAACTACGCCGTGAGAGCAGGTTTTTATAAGGGTAGCCGCCGTCTCGCCAATCGCTAGCGAGTTCATCATCAGCATGGGTGCGGATTTTTGCACTTTCGATATTCGGCATATTGGCGATGGCTTTGCCCAACGCAGCCGCATCATCCGGAGAAGCGCCATCCAAAATTGCACGTAGTGCGTCAGGTAATGTTGCCAGCTCTTTACCCGTTGACATGCGATTAATGATGTCTTGCACCGCAACAGACTTTGACTCGCGTGCAGCGGATATTTTTTCGCTCACTGAAAACTTTTCTATACCTTGCGCGCTATTGTCTTGAGCAATATCACCTTTGACGACACGCCGCGCTCTTAGTGTTTCACTCGGTATACTGTTAGGCAGTTTGTCTGTATTAGAAGGTTTTTTTGCGGTCGGCATGAGCGTCTCATTTAAACTGTAATTAAAATATTCTTATCCTTAATTACTAATATGTAAATGACTTAGGTCATGAATCTGGGAGTTTTTTAATGCGGATGTTTGGTGAGTTAAATCTTGACGAATGAAATCTTGGTTTAGGCATTCTTAAGCTCATACTCCTCATACGCATTCACAATTTTTTGCACTAATGGATGCCGCACCACATCAGCCGATAAAAAGTGTGTCATGGCGATGCCTTTAATGTCTTTTAAGACTTTTTGCGCCTCGACCAAACCGCTTTTTTGATGGCGATGTAAGTCAATCTGCGTTACATCGCCCGTAATCACTGCTTTGGTACCAAAACCGATGCGGGTTAAAAACATCTTCATTTGTTCTGGCGTGGTGTTTTGCGCTTCATCCAAAATGATAAAGCTCTGGTTGAGCGTACGGCCACGCATATAAGCTAGCGGGGCGACTTCAATGGCGCCACGCTCAAACATTTTATTCACCGTGTCATAACCTGCCAGGTCATACAAAGCATCGTATAAAGGGCGCAGATAAGGATCTACTTTTTGATTCAAATCACCAGGTAAAAAACCTAGTTTTTCGCCAGCTTCAACCGCAGGGCGCACAAGTACGATGCGCTTCACTCTGTCACGCGTCATTGCATCAACCGCACTGGCGACTGCCAGATAGGTTTTTCCTGTACCCGCAGGGCCAATGCCAAAGGTAATGTCATGGTCTTGAATCTGTTGCAAATAGGCTATTTGCCTAGGCGTGCGGCCATGCAGCTCACTGCGGCGTGTCATTAACACCGGGGCATTTGAAGTGGCGACATCTTCAGGTTTTAATTTATCGATTTCCACTAAGCCTAGTTGGACCTCATCCAGACCAATCGGGTTTTTGGCATGCACATAAAAATTCTCAAGCAGTTGGGCTGCCAAACGCATATTGTGTAGGTCGCCAGAAAATTTAAAGTTGGCGCCGCGTCGCGCAATATCTACTTCTAGTGCATCGGCGATTTGTTTGATGTTTTCATCCAGCGCACCGCATAAGTTGGCGAGCTTTATATTATCTTCAGGCGTTAAAGTGATTTCCATATTTTTCTATTCACGGTTTTTACATACTGTTTTTATTTAACGGTTTTTATTCAATAGTGCCGCGCAAACGTTTCGGATTAGATACATCGGTAATACGCACGTTCGCAAAGCAGCCGATTAAGTCTGCATCACCAACAATATCTACAATACGGTTATTATCGGTTTTTCCTGCAAGTTCCGTCGCATCTTTCCAGGAGGCGCTTTCAATCAATACGCGCTGTATGGTACCCAGCATGGCTTCACTAATCAGTTTGCCTTGCGCTTCGTTAATGGCTTGCAGCTTAGCTAAGCGGGCTAACTTCACTTCTTGTGAGGTGTCATCACTTAAATAAGAGGCTGGCGTGCCGGGGCGAGGGCTGTATAAAAAGCTAAAGCTGTAATCAAAGCCTACGTCTTGCATGAGTTTTGCCGTGGCTTCAAATTCAGCTTCTGTTTCACCTGGGAAACCAACAATAAAGTCTGAGGTAAACGTAAGGTTAGGATTAGCCGCGCGCAATTTCCGTATCGTCGATTTGAATTGCAAACCAGTGTAATTACGCTTCATGGCCATCAATACACGGTCTGCCCCGGCTTGTACCGGTAAATGCAACTGTACGGCTAGTTTTGGCGTATTGGCGAAACAATCAATCAATCGTTGATTCATTTCATTCGGGTGGCTAGTGGTGAAGCGGATGCGCTCGATCTGTGGAATCTCGGCAATGTATTCAATCATCATCGCTAAATCTGCTTCTAAGCCTGCATATTCAGCTTTATAGGCGTTCACGTTTTGCCCAAGTAAGGTGATTTCCTTTACGCCTTGTGCGGCTAATTGCACGGCTTCAGTCAAGATGGCTTCAAACAGGCGAGATACTTCTTCACCGCGCGTAAACGGCACTACGCAAAAGCTGCAATATTTACTGCAGCCTTCCATAATGCTTAAAAATGCACTGGCACCTTCAACACGCGGCGGTGGTAAATGGTCGAATTTTTCGATTTCAGGAAAGGAAATATCCACCTGAGATAGTCCGCTAGCTTGGCTGCTTTTAATCATGTCCGGCAGGCGGTGCAAGGTTTGCGGGCCAAATACCACGTCCACATAAGGGGCACGCTTAATGATGTTGTCGCCTTCTTGCGAAGCGACACAACCACCTACGCCGATGATCAGGTTGGGATTCGCTTTTTTAAGTGGAATAAAACGACCTAAATGGCTGAACACTTTATCTTCTGCTTTTTCGCGCACCGAGCAGGTGTTGAGCAAAATCACATCGGCATCTTCCGGCGTCAGTGTTTCTACCATGCCATCCGTCATGGCTAGCATATCCGCCATGCGCGACGAGTCGTACTCATTCATTTGGCAGCCAAAAGTTTTAATAAACACTTTTTTTGGTGCAGTTGAAGTTGTCACAAGTGGTGTTAACTTTTCTGTTGATTTTTCTTTAGTAGAATTCAAGGCTGAGCTACAAATTTGTAAAGCATAATTTTAGCGCATTTGGCATGCACAAGGTAAAATAGGCGCAAACATTAGTCGGCTAGAATCGCATGCAAGCACTTCCCATTTTTATGAATATTACAAATCGGCTATGCGTTGTGATTGGTGGCGGCGAGGTTGCCGCGCGCAAAGTGGGGACGCTGTTGAAGGCCAACGCAGCAATTACCCTGTATTCGCCTGAAATATGTCATGCACTGCAAGTTTTAGTCGATGCTGAAAAAATCACTTATATTCAAGCTAATTTTGATGCTGGTCAGCTAACAGGCGCCTCTTTGGTGATTGCCGCAACAGATATTGAAGACGTAAATGTTGCGGTATCGCTAGCCGCAAAGTCTCGGAATATTCCCGTGAACGTGGTGGATTCTCCAGCTTTATGTACCTTTACTATGGCATCAATTGTTGAAAGATCACCCATTGTCATTGCGATTTCGAGTGAAGGTAATGCCCCCGTACTTGCGCGTTACATTCGTACAAAAATTGAAACCATGTTGCCTGCAGGCTATGGACGTATCGGCGTTATTGCCGGTGAGTTTAGAGATAAAGTTAAAGCCAAGTTTGCTACCAGCCAAGCACGTCGTATTTTTTGGGAAGGCGTATTGCAAGGACCGATTGTCGAGCGGATTTTGTCTGGCCAAGAAGCGGCTGCTCGACAATCTTTAGATGAGTTATTGTCAGATAAGACTGAACACACGCATCATGGTGAAGTCTATTTGGTCGGTGGTGGCCCAGGCGACCCGGATTTATTGACCTTTAGAGCGTTGCGCCTAATGCAGCAATGTGATGTCTGCGTGTACGATAAATTGGTAAGCCCAGAAGTCATGGAGCTGGTGCGCCGCGATGCCGAGTTGATTTACGTAGGTAAGTCACGCGATCAACATACTTTGCCGCAAGAAGAAATCAACGATTTGTTAGCCAAATTAGCCTTGCAAGGCAAGCGCGTATTGCGTTTAAAAGGCGGTGACCCCTTTATTTTTGGGCGTGGTGGCGAAGAGATTGAAACGCTGATGGAGCATGGCGTGCCGTTTCAGGTAGTGCCAGGCATTACTGCAGCAAATGGCGTTTCTAGTTATGCTGGAATCCCATTAACGCATCGTGATTATGCACAAGCGTGCTTGTTTATTACTGGGCATCTTAAAAATGGCACCATAGATTTAGATTGGGTCGCGATGTCGCGTCCACGCCAAACGGTGGTGATTTACATGGGGTTGGTCGGTTTGGCCGACATTTGCAAGCAGCTTATTGCACATGGTGTATCTGCGGATATGCCATGTGCCGTGATTCAACAAGGCACTACGCAGCGCCAACGGGTTGTCACGGCAACCTTGTTAGATTTAGCTGAAAAAGTAGCCGAGGCTGGCATGAAGCCGCCATGCCTGACTATTATTGGCGAAGTGGTAAAGCTGCGAGAGAAGTTAAACTGGTTTGAGCCTAATGTCAGTGACGCGAATCTCAAAGAAGATCTCGCTGAGTAAATTCTAAGTGCTTCATTGCGCAAATCTAGTTTTTAATCGGCAAACTCAACCGTGCTTCTAAACCACCTTCTGGTCTGTTGATTAACTCCAGCTTACCATGATGTAGTTTGGCGATTCGATCTGCAATCGCCAAACCTAAGCCGCTACCGCCAGCATTGCTTCGCGCTGTATCTAGACGCTCAAAAGGACGTAATAATTTTTCAACATGCGTTTCAGGAATCCCCGGGCCATTATCAAACACGCTAATCACAATATGGTCCGCCAATATTTTGCTGGCAACACGCACTTCACCGCGACCATACACATAAGCATTGCCTACTAGATTATCTAATAGTCGCTGCATTGCCAGTGGCTTAATTGGAATGAAGTAAGTGGGCGCTAACTGCATCACTAAGTCACGCCCTGCGCGAGATTGTCTGTCATGCATCGCTTGCAGTAGCGTATTAACATCAATCATTTGCGTAGGTTCGCCTTCTACCCCTTTCACAAAATCTAAGAACTGATGGATGATATTATTCATGTCAGCAATATCTTCAATCATGCCGCTTTTTAAGCTGGCACATCCGTCATCGGGTAACACTTCTACGGCTAGGCGCAGCCTTGCTAACGGCGTGCGAATGTCATGCGATACGCCGGCTAAAATCAGTGTGCGCTCGGCATCTAGCTCAGCTAAAGAGTCCGCCATTTTGTTAAAAGTGTTGTTCACTTCTCGCAGTTCCGCAAAGCTGCCCTCAGGTAGTTTTTCAGGTAGCTCACCATGGCGTAGTCTATCTGCGGCATTCATTAATAAGTGTAGTGGGCGATTAATGCGCGCTGCAATAAAATAGCCGCCTGCTAGTGATAGTAATAGTACTAATGCACCCCAGCCTAGCCATTGCCAAGGGAAAGGGCGCTCTACATGTACACGCGGTATGACTACCCAAAAGTCATCTTGGCCAATATTAAAGCTTACCCAAAGGCCCTGAACGCCATAGTGGTTAACGGTAATGATGGTTTCAACGCCTAAACGTTGGCGAATTTTATCCGCCACCATATGAATGAATGGATCTGGCGGCAGTGGTTCGATTTCTTCCATAAAGTCAGCGTAATAAATACGTACGCCTTCTTTGCCCGTCAATTCTGAAAGTAAGGCCAAGCGTAGATTGTCTTGCGAGGCAATGAGTGAGGCGCGTGAATAGTTAACAACAGTGACGGCTTGTAAGGCCGTCGCCTCTGCGCGAGGCTCACGTTCAAAATATTCAAAAATTTGCAGCGACGCAAACTGGCCGATTGCCAGTAATACGGCAATCAACAGCATGACTCTAGCGAGTAGTGTTTCGGGTAAAAGACGTAATTTCAAATGGTTGCTTATCGGGTGAAAGTTAGTTTAATTATATTGAACAGATTAATAGTGGTGCTGAATAGATTAAACGAGTATCGCATTTTTAAAAATTTGCCTGCTTATTGGTCAACTTCACCGTCAGGAATAAATACATAACCAAAGCCCCACATGGTTTGTAGATAGCGTGGATGTGCTGGATCAGGTTCAATTAATTTGCGTAAGCGTGACACTTGCACATCAATGCTGCGGTCAAATACATCCAACTCACGTCCACGCGCGAGCTGCATTAGCCTGTCTCGAGATAAAGGTTGGCGAGGATGATCAACAAACACTTTAAGCAAGGCAAACTCGCCACTAGTAATGGTAATTGCTGTGCCATCGCGGGTGAGCGAGCGGGTAGAAGTGTTAAATACAAACTCGCCTATGGTTATGCTATCAGTATTTGCAGCAGGCGCGCTTGGTTGCAGGCGTTCATGCCTACGCAACACCGCGTTAATGCGCGCTAATAATTCACGTGGGTTAAAAGGTTTTGGCAAGTAATCATCTGCACCCATTTCAAGGCCGATAATTCTGTCAACTTCATCGCCACGGGCAGTTAACATCACAATCGGCAGCATCGTGCCTGAGCCACGGATTCTTCGGCAAATAGATAAGCCATCTTCGCCTGGCAGCATTAAATCCAACACCAGCATATCAAAAGGCTCAACTGCTAATGCAGCATCCATTTCTTTTGCATCTGTGGCGACTTTAACGCTAAAGCCTTGTTCCGTTAAGTAGCGCTGTAATAATTCACGTAAACGAACATCATCATCTACTACCAATATTTTTTTAATTTGGTCTGCCATAATTTTAGTTTAGCTCGCGTTTTTAGATTAAAGTTAACTGACTTTATAAATGATCGTAAAGTGTATGCTAATTTAAGCTAATATCAAACGCCAATAAGCAAACTAAAATTATTTATTTAGGTCAATGATAGTAAGTATACTCATTACAATTGCTTACAATTTCAGTGGTAAATGAAACAATCAATTAACAATCTTACTTCATGCTAGCTTACCTTAAATAAGCTGGCCAACCTTCTAAAGTTAATGCGTTGAATTCAAGTTCATATAAAAATACTTCAATAGCCAAATGCACTTGCTTAGCATTGTGTATAGGCTTTGGTTTAACTTTAAATGTCGCTGCCGCTGGTAGAAATATAGTATTCACCTCTCAAAATTCAACCGAGCGAGTCGCTGATGCCGATGCAACTAATGATGGCATGCAACAAACTTTGGAACTTAATTTTAGCCCAGAAAACCGTGAAAAATTACGTAAAGCGTTAGATGATTATGCTCGGTCTGTTGATCATGGCCATGATCAAATAGAAGAGCGTCGCCGTGCGATGCAAGAAAGCATAAAAGTTCGCTTTTTAGATGCTGATAGTGATGGCGATGGTACGATTGACAGGCAAGAAGCCACGGAAAGACTCCCGCAAATTGCAAGGCATTTTAGCCAAGTTGACACTAATCAAGATAATGTGATTTCACTTGATGAGCTAGAGGATGCGCAAGTGCGCATACTCGAGCGCAGAAAAGCTGCCGAAGCCGCCGTTGAAGCGAAAAAATTACAAGATGCAGATGCTGGCGCGGTGGTTATTAAGCGCAAAAATAAGCAAGCCTCTGATAATACGCGTAAGCGAGCGCTTTAATTCGTGATTTTCAAGCGGAGATTGCCTCTTTAGTTTAGAAAATTGTGCGCTAGTACGTTTTTTAGACGGTCCAACTCCAAGCCGGTTTAGCCGGCTTTTTAATCATCTCTTAGAGTTAAAAGCATTCGTGCAAAGGTCTCTTAATGAGTTTGATCCTACAAATCACCGATAGTATTCAGCAAGTAGATGCGAATAGCTGGGATGCTTTGGTGGGGGATATGCCGCTATTGAGTCATGCTTTTTTAAGCGCACTTGAAACCTCTCAGTCAGTAGGCAAAGGCACTGGTTGGCAGCCTTATCCAATGGTGGTGCATGAAAGTGGTCAATTGGTTGGCGCAATGCCGCTGTATGTTAAAAGCCATTCTTATGGCGAATATGTATTTGATTGGTCATGGGCTGAGGCCTATGAGCGTAGCGGCCTCAGTTACTATCCAAAATTATTATCAGCCATTCCATTTACGCCGATTACCAGCCAACGATTAATCTCCAGTAATTTTGAGATTCAGACTTTAATGATCGCCGCATTGGGCGAAACCATGCAGAAACACCAGTTGTCGTCTGCACATGTGATTTTCCCGGATGATAGTTCTGCCACAGCGTTAAAACAGGCCGGTTGGCTGCAACGCCACGGTGTGCAATTTAGATGGGAAAATGCCAGTTTTAACGATTTTGATGATTTCTTAAGTGTTTTAAGCCACGATAAACGTAAGAAAATATGTCAGGAACGCAAAAAGGTCGCTGCCTCCGGCGTGGTTTGCAGGCGCATAAAAGGTGCTGACATTACACCCGCAGAATGGGATTTTTTTTTACCAATGTTATGAAAATACTTACCTTGAACACCGCTCTACGCCATATTTAAAGCCAGCTTTTTTTCACCAGATTGGTCTAAGTATGCCGCAAAATATTTTGTTGGTAGTGGCTTATGTGGACGATATGCCAGTGGCGAGTGCGCTGAATATTTATCATCAAACTACGTTGTATGGTCGTTATTGGGGCGCATTGCAATATGTCCCCAACCTGCATTTTGAGCTTTGCTATTATCAGGCGCAGGAGTTTTGCATTGCAGAAAAAATTCAGTATTTTGAAGGCGGTGCGCAAGGTGAGCACAAGCTAGCGCGGGGCTTTAAGCCTAGGCCAACTTGTTCATTTCACAAAATTGCGCATGCAGATTTTGCCGCAGCAATACAGGACTTTGTCACAAAAGAGTCGCAAGGGATTGCTGCTTACACGATAGAGTTAGAAGATAGAGCGCCTTTTAAAGCACGCTAAAATTGCATCTAAATAAAATGCTTACCAGGCAATCTCACTGCCATCATACGCAATAAACTTTCCGCTGCTAGCCAACGATAAATCGGCAATCACTTTGCGTAAACCGGTTACGCTGGTTTGCGAATCAATTAAGCCGTTCGGGCCACCCATGTCAGTTTGTACCCAGCCAGGGTGCAGCGTTACCACGGCAATACCATAAGGCTTAAGGTCAATGGATAAGTTTTTCATTACCATGTTAACTGCGGTTTTACTGGAGCGATAGATGTAACTGCTACCACTAGTATTTTCATCCAAGCTACCCATTTTGCTACTCAATGTCACAATCTTTTTAATCTGGCTGGCGGCCACGTGCGGCATAAAAGCTTCAGCCATTTTTAATGGTGCCATTGTATTAATTTTGAAAGCTGTTGCCCAATCATCATAATCTATATTATTTAAGCTACTTTCTGGATACACGCCAGCGTTGTTGATTAGCACATCAATTTTTTGGTCTTTAAGTTGCAAAGCTGAGGTATCAATCTGTGAAAAATCAGTCATATCTAACGCTATGATTTGAATGTTACGATGCGTGCTTGCCAGCAATTGCAATTTAACGGCTGATTGCGGGTCACGACAAGCTGCAATGACGTTCCATCCATCTGCCGCATATTGTTTAACAAAGGTTAAGCCTATGCCACGATTGGTGCCTGTGATAAGCACATGATAAGTGTTGTTGTTCATTGTGATCGATCCTTGCAATGGTAATTGAGTATTTACTTAAAGCGTCTAAACGAACCTGTGACTACACCCCAAATTTCAAAATCCATATGTTCTGTAATCTCAATAGGCGAAAATGCGCCTGTTGAATTGGCTGGAAGCAAGCGTGGTGCGCCGTCTTTTTTACGGCTTAATGTTTTAATGGTAAATTCGCCATCTAACACTGCCAACACAATATCGCCAATTGAGGCTAATTTAGAGCGATCTACCACGGCTTTATCGCCGGGTAACAGCCCAACATCCATCATAGAAAAACCCTGAATGGTCACAAAAAACGTAGCGTCTTTTTGGTCGATTAAAAACTCACTCGGGTCTAAACGTTTTTCAATATGCTCCTCTGCGGGGCTAGGAAGGCCCGCTGAAACTTTTGAGGTGTAAAGCGGTAATGTAATGGCGCGAGCATTTAGGTCGGGTAACTCAATCTCGGTAATTGCATCTAAATCAGCGCTTAGTTTTTTGCGTTGATAAGCCGCTAAAAAGTCTTTAATCACAGGCGCTTGGCTAGTAGGAATACGCACCACAGAAGTTGGTTCGCTAAACTTACCCGTGCCAACTTTGCGTCCGCCACCAGGTTGGTTTTTACGCGGTGCAATTTTGCTGACGTTAGTTGGAGTAGTGTTTAATTTATTTGGTTTAGGCATGTAATTATTGTAACAACAATTGTTGCCATATGATCTATATTAGAAAAAATAAAGCTAATACATTCCGTAGTGCCGAGCAATTTAGTTTAATAAATGCAATGAATGATCATCATGTAAGCTGTACATCAACTTGATGTGCTCTGCCTTGGTTGAGCCAGATATTATGTAAATGTCCGTGTCATTAGTAATAAAAAAGGTGGCTGAGCCACCTTTTTTATTCACTTAATCAAGCATTAGGTTACATGTGTAGCAAAGGCACTATCAGTAATGCCACGATATTAATTATTTTAATCAGTGGGTTGACTGCAGGCCCTGCCGTATCTTTATATGGGTCGCCCACCGTGTCGCCAGTGACAGCAGCTTTATGTGCTTCTGAGCCTTTACCGCCGTGATTGCCATCCTCAATATATTTTTTGGCGTTATCCCAAGCACCGCCACCAGTACACATTGAAATAGCGACGAATAAACCAGTGACAATCGTACCCATCAACATGCCACCTAATGCTACTGGGCCAAGTAATAAGCCAACTGCAACTGGCACCGCGACAGGCAATAGTGAAGGAATCATCATTTCTTTAATCGCGGCTGTGGTGAGCATATCAACGGCTTTGCCGTATTCTGGTTTAGCTGTACCTTCCATAATGCCCTTGATTTCGCGGAACTGGCGGCGTACTTCTTCAACTACTGCACCTGCTGCACGGCCAACGGCTTCCATCGCCATTGCTGCAAACAGAAATGGAATTAAGCCACCGATAAACAGGCCGATAATCACCATTGGGTCACTTAAGTCAAACTTAGCAACGATGCCTGCACCTTCAAGTTTGTGGGTGTAGTCGGCAAACAATACTAATGCAGCTAAACCTGCAGAACCAATAGCATAGCCTTTGGTAACGGCTTTGGTGGTGTTGCCAACAGCATCTAATGGGTCAGTGACATCGCGCACTTCTTTAGGTAAGCCAGCCATTTCAGCGATACCGCCAGCGTTATCGGTGATTGGGCCGTAAGCATCTAAAGCGACCACAATACCAGCCATGCTCAACATCGACGTTGCTGCGATGGCTACCCCATATAATCCACCCAAGTGATGTGATACAAAAATTGCTAAGCATACGGAAAGCACTGGCCAAGCAGTTGATTTCATTGAAATGCCAATGCCCGCAATAATGTTGGTGGCATGCCCTGTCGTAGAGGCTTGTGCGATGTGTTTTACTGGGGCGTAGTCTGTGCCT
>CAINWC010000152.1 GCA_903854305.1 uncultured Pseudomonadota bacterium
CACTCTGAAATTTGCAAGAAATCAAAGTGTTATTATCACATTTCTGGGAAATTTACACCACTAATATTTAACTATTACCTAATTAAATCAATTGGTTAATAGTTATTCAGGGTGGACTAGCTAAGCAGCACCTCTTTAACGCCACAAACTAATTTCTATTCAACCTACTCAGAGGCATTCACAGAGGATCTATCAATACCAATAAAAATCCCACAATGAGTTTTTATCATTGTGGGATTTTTATTACAGCAACCCGTTACTTGTTAACTAAGCAACTACATTGACATTACTCAACCTCTGTCCAAGAAAGGCGTTTAACCTTATTTACAGCAGGGTTAGGAGGTGGATCTAATATTATTTTCTCTCCTGTTGATAAAGTAGTTTCAGTTTTCACTATTATCTTGGTATTCCCAGCACTATCCGTATTCGTTAGCTGAAATAAACGTGGTGAGGTTGCTAAACCAGCACCAAGATCAGTGGCAATAATACCGTTTTGACCTGTAACGGCTCCCCCAGTCAAATAATTTACTTTATAAGAAAATGCCTTAGGGTTAGCTGTTGTAGGTACACCACAGACCTCAGCGACCCCTCCAACTGGTACGCTGGTTGAAAAAAGTAGCGTGCCAGAATATATGGCAGCATCTGTAGTCGACATTTCTTGAGCCAACGTTACGCCTCCTGCATTAGTCAGCAATGGGAAATCTAACACCCAACCGTCTTTATTTTTCAAAGAATCAGCTGAATTTCCTGTGGTTAGCGTCACACTTCTGACTCCCTGACCAGACGTACAGATAAGACTCGACGAACCCGTTGCACATACGCCTACAACTGCTTGCTGCACGAGGAAACCAGTATTGGCTCTGGGGTTACCATAGCTTGTGGTTTGACCATCATCTTTAACCGCATAAAAACTTTGCTGCGCTGTACTGCCGACATCAGATACGCCAAGATAGCGACCAGTACCAACGTAAACGACTGTTTTTCCACTCACCGTAGTGACTACCGGTTTAGTTGTTACTGGCTGCGCATTGCCTCCAGCATCTTTAAACGTCGCCAATAATTGCTTGTCGTATCCGCTTGGGGTAATGACAAAGCGCCATAAGTTACCCAGCAAATCACCGCCGTAGACTTTATCAGTCACATTTTCGATTGGGGAAAATGCAACTATTTTAGATAATCCACTAGGCGCTGTAGGAAAACCCTCACCCGTTGAAATATCAGAAGATGCGCTTACCAGCGTACCTGTTGCTGCATCAAGTACATACAAATACCCTTGACCATCTCCCACTGCATTTTTAGCGCATGTTGCTGTAGTTGCAGGGCAATTATCATAACCTGAAGTCAGTAATACTACCCAATTACCATCGCTTTGCTTAGTAATTACAGGGTTGCCGAACGAGTAACCCACATTGTTATCAGTAAATTTCCACAAAAATACTGGTGCTGCAGGGTTCGTAATATCTAGCGCATAAAAACCTGTGCCACCACCATTTAAGCCACCGACTAAAATGGTTTTCCAGAGACCCCCTATAAATACATCAGCGACTTTGGGTGTGCCTTCTACAAAATACTGATGTTTATCTGCGTAATCTTTATCGGCCAACGTATATAACCTAGGCAATACATATGAAGGAATATAAGCCCACTTTTCAGCCCCTGTTGCCGCATCGAACGCATGTAACATGCCATCATTTGCTGCGGTGTAAATATTAGGCACACGCGTTACATTGCTTGCTTTAAAGGCTGCGTATCCAGGGTTAAATGTTTCATCATAGCTAGCGTTTGATGGCCCTACATATTGTGATTCTGCTGAAACAATATCACCTAAAACATGCACGCGTTTTCTATAGAAATCATTATGGCTAGTACCACCGATTTCATTACTGCGCTCGCCCCTCAAGAAATTCACTAAAGCTTCTCCTCCGGCGCCGCTGGTTGCTACTGTTGTGTTACTTTGCGCAGTAACACTTAAGCAACCCGTACCAATGACACAAAACTGTGTCAGGCCAGTCAGTGGCTTAGGGTAGGTAGGTGGTGCCGTTGAAATATTAGGTGCTTTAAAGTTAGCATCTAAACTTGCGGTCACAAGATTAGCCCAAGTAAAATCAATTAAACCCGCACTGCTATTTGTATAAATATGACGGCTAGCAACGCTTTGTGTATCAAGCAATGCCTGTGCAGACCAATTGTAACTTAACGGATCTGGATTTGAAGGGTCATATACCGGCACGGCACCTGTCGCGACATCTACCGTTTGGCTAATTAACTCGCCTGTCCACTCACCTGATTTATAATATGAGCTATACAACTTGTTATTACCCGCACTAATTTTAGGGCTGGCCGCTGCCGATGAAGCCGCCGAACCCGTTTTAGCGGCATCATGAATCGTAATTAACAGCTCATTAAGACCTTGTTGCAAATCTGCTGGATTAGCCGCATTAAAGTAAGTGCCGTGCCCATTGACGGCGGTATGCCATAAGTCATCAATGGTTGTTACATCATTGGCGACTGGGAACGGCCAATTACATTTTCCTCCAATAAAGTTCACCGCATCATTTGGCCATGTACAGGTTACAGGGCCTTTAATCGTGTCTACATTAATATACCCATAATCTGGGTTACCATTGGTTTGATAGTTCACCGAAGCAACCATTCTGCCGCGTGCACCCAAGCCCACCGTAAATGTCGTCATGTGCTGACTTGTCGCGGTGTCATCTCCAAATGGTTTTACCATATTAGGCGTACAGCGGTCGGTTGCAGGAATAGCCGCGTCATAAAAAGGACCATGACAGTTATTAAGCGCTGTCGTTCTTAAATTGTTATTGTAATAATAAGCCGCTGTATCAGCCAAGGTGTTACTTGTGCTGTGAGCAGGGTCAACAATGGCAGCACCACAGGTGGTTTGCACATAACTGTTACTAGCGTCTGCTGGGGCATCGACACATGTAGTAACTGCTGTTGGGCCTGTTGTTACCGTGTTGCAGCTGGTTTTAATGAAACTATTTGCGCTGCTAGCTGCATCATTTGCGCAAGCTGCAACGCCTGTGACTGGCGTCACGATATTATTAGTACAAGTTATGCCGGTCCAAGGTGGAGTTGTACCTGCTGTCGCAGCCACCGTACAGCTTGAACCTGCAGACGCAGTACAACCGCAGCTAGCCACTGGCGTAGCAGTACCTGTCACGGTATTGCAAGAAATTGTTTTGCCTGTTCCATTAGTACGCCCAATGCAACTTGCAACGCTATACCAACCTGAATCCGTGATTTGGCACTGAACATCTGCACCACTTGCATCAATAAGTGTATCGTTGCATGCAGATGCATTAGCCCACAATGGCGTCACGGTTTGGCAAGCCGTTGTAATGGTGCCAACAGTGCCAGCATTACAAGTACCAGTATCTACCCAAACTGGCGTAGCAGGTGTAGGGCAAGTAACCGTTGGGCCACCAACTGGGTCTGATGCTGCACAGCTAGCCACTGATACGTTTCCACTGTCTGAAAACGTTTGGCAGCTAATGCCTAACGAAGCATTGGTTGTACATTTATCACTATTGTTCTTACTTACATTAACCCATGTGCCACTACCTGCTACATAGGCACAACTGACGCCTGTTGCAGTATTGGCCACGCAACTTGGATCAATAGACGTTGTTGCTGCGCCTGAAGTTTGGCAGTAAAGCCCTGTCGCTGCATTAGCGGTACAACTAGCGACATTGGTCCAAGTGCCACTGCCTGTCAAATATGCACAACTGACACCTGCAGGAGTATTGGGCGTGCAAGCTCCAACATTAGTCACGACTGCTGAGCCTGGCTTAGCTTGGCAGGTAATGTGTAATGCTGCATCAGCGGTACAACTTGCTACATCAACCCATGAACCACTGCCTGCCACATAGGCGCAGCTGACACCTGCGTCAGCATTAGGCGTGCAAGTAGCAACAGTAGTTACGGTTGCTGAGCCTGTATTTTGGCAGGCAAGGTGTGATGCAGTTGTGCAAGAAGCTACATTAGTCCAAGTAGCAGGCGTGAACCACGTACAGCTTACCCCGGTACTAGTATTAGCCACACAGCTAGGGTCATCAACTGGTGTAGTCGCTGAACCTGTTTTATCTTGACAAGCAATATGTGATGCAGTTGTGCAAGAAGCTATATCAGTCCAAGCAGCAGGCGTGAACCACGCACAGCTTACACCAGTTGCGGCATTAACATTGCAACTAGGATCATCCGCCACATAGACGCTTGAGCTTGGCTTATCTTGGCAAGTTTTACCTAGAGCATCGGCTGTACAAGATGCCACATCAACCCAGCCTGTGTCATGTAGTGTACAAACTGTAGTTAACCCGTTAGCATCTGTACCACCTACACAACTACCGCTGCCATAAGTCGTAGTAGGGACAGGAGCTAAATATTGGCAGTATGTAACAGGGCTGCCGTTAGCAGCAGTACAGGTGCTATTAGTCCAGGCTGAAACAGCGCCTGTCACGCAAACGCTACGAACAAGATCGCCAGTACCAGCGGTACAATCAACAGTAGTTGCTAGGCAATTAGCGCCTTCCGTATTACAGATACTAAAATATTTGGTTTGTTTCTGTTGTTGTGTAGTGACTTTGTCGTAAGTGATTGTACGCGCTTGTCTTGTTGCCTGAAATTTCTGTAAGATATCTTGCTTAATTTGTCTTGTCACATTCGTGCGCTGCAACGTATCTTGCTTAGCCTGTCTTTGATATACACTTTGTTGCAATGTTTCTTGCTTTTGCTGCATTTGCACTACAGTTTGCTGCAATGTCTCTTGCCTTTGCTGCATTTGCACTACAGATTTTTGTAGGTCCAGTTGTAATTTCTGAAACTGTTTTGTGCGTTTCAGCACGTTTGAATCCGTATCCATTTTTTGGAGTTGTAACGTTCTTTTTTGTATCTGCAAATCTTGTCTTGTAACATTACTTGCGGTACTTGTATAGCCTGTTTGAAGGCTTGTAAGTTGACTAGTGCTCTTGTTAAAACTAACAAGCGAGCCATCAAAAAAAGGTCTTGGCAAAGCCCAATCTTCATTGCCCATATCCGTGGTGCCATCTAACTTTTTGCCGCCATTACCATTCCAAAAGCCATCCGTAGAGACTAAGGTGTAATTTTTTTGGCAGGCATACTGCACGGGGTCTGTTGCCGCTACACCATTAATAGTAGATACTTGGCCAGCATACAAACGTCCCGCTGTTGAAAGCGCTTGACGCATGGGTGTCCCCGAGTTAACGCCAGGCGTATTACCGTATAACATGTCATACCAAAGACTTTTTTGAGTGGCGTCAAAGTCTGTAATATTCAAAAAATTGAGGTTGTTGTTAAGCGCCATAAACCCTACGCGAAGATTATCATCCACTGTTTTGAATGCAAGCCCTGTTGATGATTTCATCATCAACAAACGGGTACGGTAGTAGCTATACCAGTTAGCAAAGTTTTGACGCTCATCACTGTCAGCTGCACTGATAACGCCGTCACCGTTAATATCCACAGTGGCTGGGCCTGACGTGGCGCTGACAATCACTTTTGTAAATAGTGTATTGACAGGGTGTATGCCATCAACCATAGCAGTAGAGCCAATAGCACTTTTACATTCGTTATAAAACGGCTTGGCTAGGGAATAATAGTCTTTTTGACTTTCTGTGGTTTGCGTGCCTGAATAAGTATAGTAATAAGCGGCTCCCGGTGTATCGTACGTATTGGTCGTATCGGATAATACTGATTTAAAACTTGTAAGCAAATTGGTAGTGCCTGCGCTGGTGTTATAGCCATTTACCCAAGCACCAGTAAAGCTAGCATTTGCAAAACTTACGCCTGTTGCGGTAACTGGGGCGCGATACACCACCTTAGGATTATAATACACACCATTACATTGACTGCTCGGAAAGCCATACTTTCCAGCAAAATCACCTGCATTATCTGGCATAAAATCCCAGTACATACTTCCAGAGTCGTCTAGTATTAACATCAAATTTGACTTTACTGGATTGGTCGGTGGGCTAGAGGTAATAAGTGGTAACGTTGCAATATCTGTACCAGCTGCCAGTGCTACACTTAAGCCGCCGATACTTGGTGAAATAGCAGCCGCTATTAGTGCTAACAGTGCACCACCAAAAACATTCCATTTGTTGTATTTTTTCATCATTATTCCCCTAACTTACTCGCTATTCGATTAATACTTTTTGTATGTTAAATCTGTGTGTAATTGCTTGCCGTTAAAGCGACACTACCGTTTGAACATAACTTGTAGCATTGCGCACACCACTTACACGAACGATTACTCGGTAATAAATTGCAATGCTTTCGCCCACCGCGATTGCCATAGAGCCTTGGTCTGTACCATCAGCTGTCACTGATGGGTCTTTTGCACATGAAGCATCTGGGCGATAACCAGTTTTTGTACACAAGCGCTGAATAATAAATGCCACTCTATTACCTGCTTCATCTGCGCTTTCAGCTGCAGCACATACCCCAGCCGCCGTCATGGGCATTAAACATATGCCAGAAGCTGAAAAATCAGTCCAGAATGCTGAGCCTGTTTTAGAGGTTCCTGCAGCAGCGGCATTCGCTAAATACCCTTTGGCAGAAATATTTGATTCTAGCGCAGTGTTTCCAACATTGTTTCTAAGCCAAGCAATGGCTGCTTCAGCGCCAGCATCTGCGGATGCAGTAGCTGCGCGCTTAAAACCCAAGTTCCCGGTAATATCAGTATTAGTATTCACTGAGCGAATTAGTGCCACAGCGGCAAGCGACATGACTAATAAAGCGATCATCGCTAAAAATAGCACAACGCCGCCTTGCGTTGCCATAGCGCCGCGACCCGAGCAAGGGTGAAATTTAACTGGCAAACAGGCTTTCAAATAAGAGTGATGTTTCATTACGCTTAATCCTTAGACCAAATCATATTGCGCAGTGGGACTACGGTTTCATACACACTGTAGCGGTAGCGTTTACAGTTTGCATCCCCACTTAAATTAATGGCTAGTCCACCAGCCGTGGTAAAACTACAACTGGCAGTCACATCGTTTGCTTCCATTTTTGGATTGCGTGAGACCACAGCAAGGCGAACGGCCTTAATAAGGTTGCGATTTGCCACGGTCATCGCTGTACCATAAGTACCAGTGGCAGCTTGCCAGCTTGTAATTTTATTAGAGTTAACGGAAGCAGAAACACCGTATTGCGCTTGCATATTCACGATGTCAGCTACGGCATCACCAGCATTTAATTGTAAGTTTCCACCACTGACTGCATAAGTATTGATACTCCAAGCGGCTAAACAAGACAGTACCGCGTTTTCAACAGCTACTGCAGGGGGTGTTCCTAAAGCATCCAAGCCAACTCGGGTGTCACCAGTCACGCCATTTGTAGCATCCAACCTTGTCATTGCACATGCACCAGCATTATTAATTAATACAAAATCGCCATTTTTGCAACCTAAGTTACTGGCTACGGTAATTGAGTTTAAAACTGGTGCACTTATTATCCGTGTAGGTAGCCCAGCTAAATTGGTGAGCGCAGAGCGAGTGATGATGCTGTCACTTCCAGTTGCTCCGCCATCTGCAATGGTCACTGGAGCTAGATCACCTACGCCGGTCAAGCCTGCTGCGCTTAAGGACGTACAATCTATTGCAGAGATTTTGTCAGTATGCTTACCCGAAAACATCAAGCCGTAGCCTGCAGATTGTATGTCATGCGAGAGATTATATAGCGCAATATTGCCGTTCGTTTGCGCATCTGCGGTGCCTGTAGTGATGCGCTTTTGCGCTTCAAAGCCGCTCATCACCTGTATGATAGCCAGTGTGGCTAACAAGCCTATTGTCATACCAACCATGAGCTCCACCAAAGAAAACCCTGCTTGGTTAAAGCGCCGGTTAACACTTAAATGTTTTTTTTGTGATTTCATTGTTAGCCTAAATTTCCATCTATTCATTCTCTACAACATTAGCGATAGCGGTATAGCAATGCGCTACCGTCATAAAGCATGGCGCAGTGGTAGCGCTAACAGCGGCAGTTTCACTAGGCTCCGTCCAGCCAACAATCACTTTAAACTGGCCTGTTGTCGGCTGCGTTACCGTACGCTTACCCCCTGGCAATTCGAGAACACTGACATTTGCTCCAACGAGTGTGCTGGCATTGGCTGGGTCCGCCCACATCGCACCTATTACTTGCTGGGCAATATAACTAGCATCACCGCGAAATTTTGTGCCTGTTGTATTTTTAATCATACTGGCTTGCAAACCCACTAAAGCAAGAATACCCATTGAAAATATTAAAATCGCAATAAGCGCCTCTAATAACACAATCCCTTGCTGGTCTGTTTTAAATGGCATCATTTTTGAATGTGATATTTTTTTGAACTATCATCATTTTCTCCAGTTAGCATGCGCGCGGGCTAGAACCAGCCGTCAAATTAGGGTCGCACACTTGCGTTTTTCCACCAGCACCTATCGTTACCCTTAAGTCCATATCGGCGCCAGTGGCTGTAAAATCTACTTTAGCCACTGGTGAGATACCCACTATGCTTCCCAAACTATTAAAAGTAACGGCAGTTGCCGCAACGTTTGCAGAATCAACGGCAGTCAGTGTTACGTCTCCTGAGCCCTCTTTGCTCGCCCTAGACTCAATCACCGTGCCATCTGAAACTTGCGTGATACTCCATGACGTTCCAGCACCCAACGCAAAAGCTACAGTTGTATTTCGATTGATTGCCTCCGCCCTTGCTTTTGCCAAACCATTTGAAACAGACTCAGCTGCATTACGAATTTGCGAATTTTTAATCATCGCCTGAAAACTCGGCACTGCAATTGCCAAAAGAATAGTAAGCACGGCTAAAGCGACCATTATCTCAATTAAGGTAAAGCCACGTTGATTTTGCCTAAATTTCATCTTAGTTTTCATTAACATGTACCACCTTTTGAGGTTAGCCAGCAACCAACGCTTGTGCTGCTGTCAAACTTAGATGTCTTAGCATTGCTTTGATCGATCGTAAATTCAAAGTTATCTACATCCTGACCTGCAACTGGCGTCGCTGTAATCGTGTAAACGGTTGCAGTTGCGGCGGTAGTACACGAATATGTAAAATATTTAACACTGCCGTTAGGTGTACACCAAGGAGTCCCCACATAAGTTTTGTTATCTTGATAAAATTGCTCCATTTTCACCTTTAAATCCGCTAGGGTAGTGGTAGCCTCAACTGCCTTGCCGCGCCGCACATAATTGGTGTAATTTGGCAAAGCAATCGCTACCAAAATGCCGATGATGGCAACTACTATCATTAGCTCTATTAGCGTAAAGCCTTTAGGCTGAATACACTTTTTACTTTGACTATATTGCATACGACTTTTCAATGGCTTAGCCATTAGAAAATCGGAGTGCCTGTGTTGCAAACTAGCTAAGGTACACATTTTACTTCCCCTTTTTACTTACATGCATCATGCGCAGGCTTATCGTCAATGTCTAGTTGCAACCGATAATCGGTAAAAATAATCTGATAAACGGCCTATTGTTGTTAATCTTGCTAACTATTTGATAAAAGCATCGCTTCAAATAAAATCGGGCCAAATAAACCTCGGTAAACCTTTATGTTAAAATCATGCTGAAACGTACTCATGATACGCATTAGGATCATGCTGCTTTTTCCTATACGATATTTAAGCAATCTGCGTTTGAATTTTAGCGCAATTTAAATATTGCTTTTTAAATAATACAAGGCCTTAATTTATGCAAAAAAATACTGTTCGCATATTATTACTTTTAGCGATTTGCTTTGTATTCAATAGCTGCGGCACTAAAGGGCCGTTGTATATGCCAGAGAAGCAATATCCTCAAGATGCGCCTGCAAAAAACTAGACTTCCTAACATTTACCATAAAATTATAAGTTGCCACCGTGACCTCCTTTACGCTTAAAAACGATATCCTACACACTGAAAACGTAGCCCTTAACCAAATTGCAACTGAATTTGGTACGCCTTGTTATGTCTATTCAAAATCTGCGCTTACGCAAGCTTTTGAGCGCTTTAATGCCGGCTTTGCAAACACTAATCACCTAGTGTGCTTTGCGGTAAAGTCTAACCCTAGCCTTGCCATTTTGAATTTGTTTGCTAAGCTTGGTGCGGGCTTTGATATTGTGTCCGGCGGCGAACTAGCACGTGTATTAGCCGCGGGTGGTGATCCTAAAAAAGTGGTGTTCTCCGGTGTAGGTAAAACTGAGCTTGAAATGCAGGCTGCGCTTAATACAGGCATTTTTTGCTTTAATGTGGAATCCGCCAGTGAATTAACACGCCTCAATAAAGTGGCAGGTGAAGTGGGTAAAGTTGCGCCAATTTCGCTACGTGTTAACCCGAATGTAGATGCAAAAACGCATCCTTACATTTCCACAGGCTTAAAGAATAATAAATTTGGTGTGGCGTATGAAGATGCGCTTAATATTTACCTGCAAGCAGCGGCTATGCCCAACATTGCCATACACGGCGTTGATTGCCATATCGGCTCACAAATTACCGAGCTATCGCCATTTTTAGATGCTTTTGATCGCGTGTTGTTGCTGGTAGATGCGCTGGAAAAACATGGCATTACTATTCAGCACATTGATGCTGGTGGCGGCATTGGTATTTGCTATAGCGATGAAACACCGCCTGAATTTAATGCCTATGCCGCGGCGATGCTCGCAAAATTAGGCAACCGCGATATCAAACTGGTATTTGAGCCAGGCCGCGCATTGGTAGGCAATGCGGGTGTTTTATTGACCAAAGTAGAATATATCAAACACACTGAAGCGAAAAACTTTGCCATTGTAGATGCTGCGATGAACGATCTGATGCGCCCCGCACTTTATGATGCTTACCATGACATTAAAGCGGTGCAGCCACGCAATGACCAGTCCAGTGCGCTCGCTTATGAGATCGTAGGGCCGGTATGCGAAAGTGGCGACTTTTTAGGTCACGATAGAACGCTGGCATTAGCCGAGGGTGATTTGCTGGCCATTATGTCCGCTGGCGCTTATGGCATGAGCATGGCGAGCAACTACAACACAAGGCCACGTGCGGCTGAGGTGATGGTTGATGGCGACCAATGCCATGTGATTAGAAAACGCGAACGCATTGCAGATTTATTCGCTTTAGAAGAAGTTTTGCCCGACCTGTAAGTTAATTTCACGACCCCCAAAACAACAGTTGCACAGTGATTAAACTGAGTGTAAATTATTGTTTAGTAAGACGAAGTCTTACTAACGCACTTATTTTATTAATGCATTTTATATTGCAAGCCTACATTGCAAATAAGGGGAAGAAATGAGAAAGCTTTTATTAGGTTTACTGTTTGCTTTTGCTGTTAATGCTGTACCTGTTGCTTACGCTGATGAAGCCTTACCAGAAATTTCAGCGGTTGATGAACCTGCAATTCCTGCACTAGATGCACCCGCAACTGAATAAATATGTAAATGTGCAATAAAAAAAGCGAAGTTTAAACTTCGCTTTTTTTACGCTCTCCAGCGCCAATCAAAACCAGTATTAGTCAAAAATCACCGTTTTATTTGAATAAAGCAAAATACGGTTTTCTATATGCCAGCGCACCGCTTTTGAAAGTACGATTCGCTCTAAATCGCGCCCCTTTTGAATTAAATCTTCCACCTGATCACGGTGTGATATGCGATCAATATCCTGCTCAATAATAGGCCCCTCATCCAGCACTTCAGTCACGTAATGACCCGTTGCACCAATTAGCTTAACACCGCGTTCAAAAGCCCTGTGATATGGGCGTGCGCCAATAAACGCTGGTAAAAATGAATGATGGATATTGATGATTTGCTTAGGATAGCGCGCAACGAAATCTGGCGATAAAATTTGCATATAACGCGCCAATACAATCAAATCAATGTCATATTCTGCAAACAAAGCAAACTGCTGTGCTTCTGCTTCTGCTTTATTATCTTTATTGACTTGAATGTAATGAAAATCAACACCGTAGAATTTTGCCAGCGCTTCAGTCGCGCGATGGTTGCTAATAATCAGCGGAATATCACACACCAACTCACCATTTTTATGGCGATGCAACAAATCAGCCAAACAATGGTCATACTGCGAAACCATAATGGCAACGCGGAATGGTTTTTGTGACAGCTTGAGTTGCCATTCCATATTGAAGCGACTGGCAATTTCTGCAAAATATTGCTCAAAATCAGCGGGCAAGAGTGAAAAGCCGGCTAGGTCCCACTCAACGCGCATTAAAAATAAGTTATTTTCTGCATCTTGGTGTTGATCTGCGTGCAAGATGTTGGCATCGTGCTGATATAAAAAATCAGCAATTGCCGCAACGATACCTTTGCTATCCGGGCAAGTAATCAACAGTGTTGCAGTGTTTTTAATAATGGTGTTTTTAACGGCAGTATTGTTCATGTTTAAGCGTGCTTGCATTTTTAGCACGTCCGAATTTAGGTTAATATGTGCATTATACCTTGAGTGAATTTTTATGAATGAAAAGTGTGTATGACTGATAGTCAATCCCTGATACCCTCGTTAGATATTTTACTGGCAAACCCGCGTGGGTTCTGCGCGGGTGTTGATCGCGCCATCATTATTGTAGAGCAAGCTTTAGAAAAGTTTGGTGCGCCGATTTATGTGCGTCACGAAGTCGTGCATAACAAGTTTGTTGTGGATGAGTTACGTGCTAAAGGTGCCGTATTTGTTGAAGAATTAGATGAGATTCCTACCGGCAGTACGGTTATTTTTAGTGCGCACGGCGTCTCAAAAGCGGTACGTGCAGAAGCCGATGCGCGTGGCTTGACTGCCTATGACGCAACCTGCCCATTAGTCACTAAAGTACATATTGAAGTGGCTAAGATGCGTGCAGCCGGCATGGAAATCATTATGATTGGCCATAAGGGCCACCCAGAAGTCGAGGGGACGATGGGTCAAGTTGAGGCGGGTCAAATTGAAGCCGACGAAATAGAAGGCGTACCAGCGGGCAAGGGAATTTATTTGGTAGAAACACCTCATGATGTTGCCAGTTTAACCGTTATGGATCCGCTAAAACTAGCCTTTGTGACACAAACAACGCTTTCTATGGATGATGCGGCTTTGGTCATCAATGCACTTAAGGCTCGGTTTCCACAAATCAATGCACCAAAAAGTGATGATATTTGTTATGCAACGCAAAATCGCCAAGACGCGATTAAAATCATGGCTAAAGATTGTGATTTAGTGATTATCGTCGGCTCGCCTAACAGCTCCAATTCAAATAGATTGCGTGAAGTGGCTGAAAACCAAGGCATTGAGGCTTACATGATTGATAACGCAAGTTTTCTTAAACCTGAATGGTTAGTTGGTAAACATAAAATTGGTGTTTCAGCAGGGGCATCGGCACCTGAAATATTGGTTAAGGAAGTGATTACAAAATTACAACAACTTGGGGCGAATCAGGTGCAAGAACTTCAAGGCGTGATTGAGAGTGTGGTTTTTCAGCTACCAAGAAATCTTACCAGCGCCAGTAGCAGCCAAGCAAAGTAGCGATGCGCCAATGTTCAAAACGCCAATTTCTGCATTAGTTCTTATCCATACAGATGATTTGCAAGTACTTATCATGGAGCGTGCGGATAAAAAAGGCTTTTGGCAGTCTGTCACCGGTAGTTTAGAGCAAGATGAAACGCCACTACAAGCCGCCATTCGCGAGGTGCAGGAAGAAACTGGCCTTGATGCAGCGCAATATACCTTGCAAGATTGGCATGCTACTAATGTCTACGAAATTTACCCGCATTGGCGGTACCGCTACGCGCCAGAAGTAACGCACAATACTGAACATTTATTTGGTTTATTGCTGCCCAATATATTGCCGATTAAAATGGCGCCAGATGAACATGTGCAATATGAATGGGTCGATTGGCGAGAGGCCGCTAAACGTGTTTTTTCATGGACGAACATTGATGCTTTAAGTAAATTAGGTGAACGACACGGGCTAACGCTGTAAACTATTACATCAAAGTAAGATGACTTATTAGACAAATCTATGCAAACAGAAACTAAAGCTATTACAAAAACCATACCGATTAAATTTGAGCGTTTTCAGGCGGCTGACGATGCGGATTGCCAGCGTCGGATTATTGCTGCAAAACAAAAACTGGGTAAGCGCTTGGTTATTTTAGGCCATCATTATCAAAATGATGGCGTTTATCAGCATGCTGACTACACGGGTGATTCACTTAAACTATCGCGCTACACAGAAAACTTAGATGCCGAATATATCGTATTTTTAGGTGTGCACTTCATGGCTGAAGTGGCGGACATATTAAGTCGCCCAGACCAAATCGCCATTCTGCCAGACCTTGCTGCGGGCTGTTCAATGGCTGATATGGCTAACCTAGCCAAGGTTGAACGTAGCTATCGCGAATTGAACAAAGTACTTAATTTTGACGAGCAAATCACGCCTGTTACCTATATTAATTCAGCGGCTGACCTCAAAGCCTTTTGCGGTGAACATGGTGGCATTGTCTGCACCAGCACTAATGCGCCTAAAATCCTTGAATGGAGCTTTAAACAACGTGAAAAAGTATTGTTTTTCCCTGATCAGAATCTAGGCCGCTGGTCTGGCCATAAAATTGGTATTCCGCTAGAACAAATGCCGATTTGGGATCCCGATCAGCCGATGGGTGGCTTATCCGAAGAGCAGATTAAAAATGCTAAAATCTTGCTTTGGAAAGGTCATTGCGCAGTGCATCAAATGTTCCGCTTACAAAATATCACCCAATTCCGTGCAGAACATCCGGATGGATTTGTGATTTCACACCCTGAAGCGCCGTTTGAAGTGTGCTTACATTCTGATTATGTCGGTTCAACTGAATACATTCTTAAAACAGTGAGCGACGCACCGCCGAACACTAAATGGCTAGTAGGCACAGAGCTTAACTTGGTGAATCGTTTAGCAGACAACATGAAAGCTGAAGGAAAATTGGTGCAGTTTATGAGCCATGTAGTGTGTGAATGCTCTACGATGGCCAGAATAGACCCGCAGCATTTAGCTTGGGTATTAGAAAATTTGGTAGAAGGCAAAGTAGTCAACCAAATTAAAGTGCCCGCACATGAAGCAAAACTTGCTAAGCTGACGTTAGAGCGCATGTTGGCGGCATCATAATGACTGCTAGTCATTGTGCGCTTTGCGTAGTGCCAACGAGTAGCACCGTACTTTTGCAGGATGATTTTTGTCGCGTGGTATTACTACACGATGTAGATTACCCTGCTTATTGCCGCGTGGAATTATTAGCACACGTGAAAGAAATGACCGATTTACCGCCCCCACAACGTGCACGAATGATGAAAACAGTTTTTGCCGTAGAACTGGCGCTCAGAGAGACTTTCAATCCAGATAAAATCAATTTAGCCAGTTTAGGCAACAAAACGCCCCATATACATTGGCATGTGATTCCACGTTTTGAACATGACAAACATTTTCCTAATTCACACTGGGGTGAGGTCATGCGGGATGGCAAGGCTTTGCCGCTTGATGAAAACAGCATCAAAACACTGAGAAAAAAAATGACCGAGCATGTACAGTGCGCATTAGATTCAAGCGCGGCCTAACAGGCTAAATCACTAGCCGCTCTACCACTTTTCCGTTAACTAAGTGGCTGTCGATAATTTCATCAATATCGTCATTGTCAACAAAGGTGTACCAAATAGCTTGCGGATAAACCACTAACAACGGCCCTTCTCCGCAGCGATCAAAACAGCCAGCGCGATTAATGCGCACTTTATCCTGACCATTCAAACCTAATTTTTTGACACGCGCTTTCATGTGATCAAACGCAGCTTGTGCGCCTTTATCCATACAGCAGGATGCGCCATCTTCGCGCTGGTTTAGGCAGAAAAATACATGGTGTTGAAAGTAATTGGTCATTTTAATTTTCTTGGTAATTTAAGTAACGCGGGAGTTATCACTCATAAAATCAATGCTGCTTCAAAATAGTTACGGCTAGAAAGTCGCAGATTAAACTCATCGCCATGGCTAGGATGTCTTTATGCACGTCATTTGAGTGCAGACAGTACGAGATTAGTACGGCAAGTGAAAATAACGCCGCAGAAAGACATCATAGTAATGACGCCTACTCGCCTGTGGCGAGACTATCCTCTTTGGTGAATGTCCAAGTTCGCGTAATGCTCAAAATATCTATTTCTTTACGCACATCATCAGGAAACCTTGCATATGGCGCAGCTAGTTCCACAATGTGCTTCGCAGCCTCATCTAACACTTTATGCCCAGAGCTGCGGTTAAGTTCAACGCTCTCTATACTGCCATCGGCTCTAATAGAAACTGTCATTTGCAATTGCCCATAAAGCTTCAGATCTCTGGCGGCTTCTGGGTAATTGAGGTTTCCATATTTCTCCACCTTTTGACGCCATGAATCCACATAAAGCGCGTAACGATACTCCTTGGCGCGCGCACCCACAAATTTACGTTTGGGTCGTTTTTGATATTCATCTTGCTGCTTAGAAATCAGTGCTTCTAGGCGGTCCATTTCTAACGCGGCAGTGCTGATGTCATGCATATTGAGCTTTTTGTTAGGTATTTCTTGGTTGCCTGTTTCGAGCTCTTTTGACATCGCCATTTGCACTGCCTGCGACTCTACTTTTTTCGGAGCGTTTAACTGCGTCATCAACTCTTGCGCTTGTTTTTCTAGCGCGGCAACATGCTTTTGCTCTTTTGTTTCTTCTGCAGTTTGTTTGGCGGCTTTTGCGCCTGACTTTACCTCGGCCATCGGCTTAACTGTAAATTCAACTTTTTGTTGCTTGAGTGCAGGTAACGCAGATTTCATTTTTCGGTTTTGATCGGTATTGCCACCACGATCTAAATTGGCTTGTGCAAAGGCATCGGCCTTATCTGGCTTGGTATTGGTTTTGGCATTCACTAACATCACTTCAAGCACAGGTAAACTATCCGTGAATTTTTTTAGGTCTGGTTCAAAATGAATCGCTAATATTGCCGCGTGTATCGCCAATGACACCCAAATAGCGATAGCCATCGCACTCATTGTTTTCAATTTAACAATGAGTGCGATAGGCGTTTTTGCTTCCATGTCTTTGTGTTGCTTTACCAATTTTTACGCTGCCGTAGAGTTCACTTCAAGGCTTTTCACTTTAAAATTTCTTTAGCTTGTAGAGCATCGAGTATTTTTTGATGCACGCCGCCAAAGCCGCCGTTACTCATTGCCAGCACATAATCACCTGACTTTGCCGCTTCGGCAATCGCGGCTACCATGACATTCAAATCTTCATACACAGTCGCTTTATGTTTAATGGGCGCCAACGCCTCCGTTGCATCCCAACCTAAATTTGCGCCGTAGCAAAACACTAAATCAGCCTCAACTAAACTCGCTGGTAAGGCATTTTTCATGACGCCTAGCTTCATGGTGTTA
The DNA here is from genome assembly GCA_903854305.1 of uncultured Pseudomonadota bacterium. Classification (GTDB taxonomy): domain Bacteria; phylum Pseudomonadota; class Gammaproteobacteria; order Burkholderiales; family Methylophilaceae; genus Methylotenera. Next base: position 17,412 of record CAINWC010000152.1, read on the forward strand.
GAACGCGGCTCTAACACTGCCAAGATTCTAGCACCGTCACGGGCCTTGCCAACTTTACTGCGTAAACCTGCTACGGTAGTGGTAATGGCAGTTGGATGATGCGCGAAATCGTCATACACGGTCACACCGTTCACCACACCGCGAATCTCCATTCGCCGTTTAACGCTTTTAAATTGTGCTAAAGCGTCAATCGCCACTTCAACAGAAACGCCGACATGTCGCGCTGCAGCGATGCTAGCCAAGGCATTCATGCGATTATGCTCACCAAGTAAATCCCAAGCCACATGGCCTTGCAACTTACCCGCAAACATCACATCAAAACCACCATCACTTTGCGGATTGCTGGCTTGCCAATCGGCATCTGAGCCAAATTTTTCAACAGGCGTCCAACAGCCTTTATCAATCACTCTTTGCAAGCTGGCTTCTTTACCATTGCTCACCACTAAACCAGCTTGCGGAACAGTGCGTACCAAATGGTGAAACTGTTTTTCAATAGCCGCTAAATCTTCAAAAATATCGGCGTGATCATATTCAAGGTTATTCAACACCGCCGTGCGTGGGCGGTAATGCACAAATTTTGAGCGTTTATCAAAAAATGCCGTGTCGTATTCGTCTGCCTCTATAACAAAAAAAGGTGAAACACTTTGACTGTCTTGAGCAGGTGCTTGCGGCAAGCGCGCAGAAACTGCAAAGTTTTGTGGCACACCGCCAATCAAAAATCCTGGTGCCAAGCCTGCGTATTCTAAAATCCAAGCTAACATAGAGCTAGTCGTAGTTTTACCATGCGTACCCGCCACAGCCAGTACCCACTTACCTTGCAACACGTTTTCTGCCAGCCATTGTGGCCCTGAAATATACGGTAAGCCGCGATTCAAAATTTCTTCCATCAAAGGATTGCCGCGCGAAACCACATTGCCAATCACGTAAATATCAGGATTAAGTGCAGTTTGTGCAGGGTCAAAACCTTCGATGAGTGCTATGCCCTGCGCCTCAAGCTGAGTACTCATGGGCGGGTAAACATTGGCATCACAACCAGTGACTTTATGACCTTCAGCCTTTGCCAACACGGCAATACCGCCCATAAACGTGCCGCAAATACCTAAAATGTGGATATGCATATCTTTTACCTAGCTTAAATTCGGCGCTAACCAACGCTCTAAATATTCTTTTGTTAAACCTCTGCGTTTTGCCATATCGAGCAACTGATCTTCACCAATTTTATCCACGCTAAAGTATTTAGCATCTGCATGAGAAAAATAGAAACCAGACACAGCCGCACCAGGCATCATCGCGAATGATTCAGTGAGCTGCATATCGATGGTTTCACATTGCAGCACTTTAAACATATCGGGTTTTACTGTGTGGTCTGGACAAGCTGGGTAGCCTGGCGCTGGCCTGATGCCTTGATATTTTTCTTTAATCAGCGCTTCTTTTTCTAAGCCTTCATTGGCGGCATAACCCCAAAAGTCCAGGCGGACGCGTTCGTGCATATATTCGGCAAAGGCTTCGGCTAATCGGTCGGCCAGCGCTTTGACTAAAATACTGCTGTAATCATCGTGCGCGTCTTCGAATCTTTTAACGTGCTTTTCTATGCCTAAACCTGCCGTTACGGCAAACATGCCGATGTAATCGGGCGTTGTTGTTTCTTTAGCACCTTTTGGCGCAATAAAATCTGATAAACACTGATTAGGTCGAGCTACGCCGTCAATCACAGGTTTTACTGTTTGTTGGCGCATGCCGTAATAGGTAAAGGCAATATTACTGCGAGTTTCGTCTGTGTAGATTTCAATATCGTCATCATTCACAGCATTGGCAGGCAATAGCGCAACCACGCCGTTAGCGGTTAGCCAGCGACCTTCGATGATTTTTTTGAGCATGGCTTGTGCCTCGGCAAACACTTTAGTCGCGGCTTCACCCACCACTTTATCGCTCAAAATAGCCGGGTAACTGCCTGCTAAATCCCAGGTCTGGAAGAATGGCGACCAGTCTATGTATTGTGCAAGGAGGCTTAAATCGACGTTTTTAATTTCACGTCGACCAATAAATTTTGGCTTTACAGGCGTGTTATTGCCGATGAAAGATAGCTTGGCTTTATTAGCGCGCGCTTCTTTAATGGTCAACATCGGCGTGCCTTTTTTATTGGCATGTTGTGTGCGGGCTTTTTCGTAATCTGTGGCCACTTCAGCAATATAGGCATCGCGCGTTTCTGGCGTCAGTAGTGACTGCATCACAGAAACTGAGCGTGAAGCGTCTGCCACATACACCACAGGCCCATCGTAATGTGGGGCGATTTTAACGGCGGTATGCGCGCGCGAGCAGGTTGCGCCGCCAATTAACAGCGGCATTTTCATGGCTTTAAAATAGGGGTCGCGCTGCATTTCTTTGGCAATATGCGTCATTTCCTCTAACGACGGCGTAATCAAGCCTGACAAGCCGATAATGTCGGCATTCTCGGCTTTGGCCATGGCTAAGATCTCTGCCACAGGCACCATTACGCCCATGTTAACCACTTCAAAGTTATTACACTGCAACACCACAGATACGATGTTTTTACCAATATCATGCACATCTCCCTTAACCGTGGCGATGACCATTTTGCCTTTAGGCTTAGCGACAATACCCGTACGCTTTTCATCGGCCGCTTTTTCCGCTTCAATAAACGGGATTAGGTGTGCAACGGCTTGCTTCATTACACGCGCAGATTTCACCACTTGCGGCAAAAACATCTTACCTTGGCCAAACAGGTCGCCTACGATATTCATGCCGTCCATGAGCGGGCCTTCAATCACATGGATTGGTCTGCCGCCGCTTGCTTCAACAGCGGCACGCGCTTCTTCAGTGTCGTCTACAATAAATTCAGTAATGCCATGCACCATGGCATGGCTTAAGCGTTTTTCTACTGGCGTCGGCGCTTCTGCCGTGCCGCGCCATTCCAGCGTTGCCGCTTCTTTTTTGCCACCGGCCACTAGCGTGCTGGCAATTTCAATCATGCGTTCGGTAGGCGCTAATGGATTATTGACATCGATGATACGGTTTAGCACCACATCTTCAACGCGCTCGCGCAACTCTGGCGCCAGGTCGTCATACACGCCCATCATGCCTGCGTTCACAATACCCATGGTCATGCCGGCTTTAATCGCATGGTATAAAAATACCGTGTGAATCGCCTCACGTGCGGGGTCATTACCCCTAAAACTAAAACTTACATTTGAAACGCCGCCTGAAATCTTGGCATGCGGTAGATTTTGTTTAATCCAGCGCGTGGCTTCAATAAAATCTACCGCGTAGTTGTTGTGCTCTTCAATACCGGTGGCAATGGCGAAAATATTCGGGTCAAAAATGATGTCTTCTGGCGGAAAACCAATACCTACCAATAAATCATAGGCACGTTTACAGATTTGTGTTTTACGTGTGTAGGTATCGGCTTGACCTTTTTCATCAAACGCCATCACGATGACCGCTGCACCATAACGGCGGCAAAGTTTGGCTTGGCGTAAGAATTCGGCTTCACCTTCCTTCATGGAGATTGAGTTAACAATCGACTTTCCTTGAACGCACTTCAAACCAGCTTCAATAACCGACCATTTACTGGAGTCGATCATAATTGGCACACGCGCAATATCAGGCTCGCTGGCAATCAAGTTCAAAAAGTGCGTCATGGCTTTAACGGCGTCCA
>CAINWC010000153.1 GCA_903854305.1 uncultured Pseudomonadota bacterium
AGCTGGAACAATGATGCCAGCGTTTGCTGTTGAAGCTGCTGCTACTAAAGCTGCTGCTACTGCTAATTTAATTGTGTTATTCATATAAATCTCCTAAAAATATGTTGCTATTTTTAATACTAGATTACCTCACCATCACTTGGTTACTGCTAACCGTTGCAAAGGATGAGAAAGTTTGCAAACTCTCTCAATGAAAACTATTTATTTATAATTGTCATCAAGAAGGTAAATGTGAGTATGCCTAAACGAGCGCGGTGAAACAACTATTTATTTGCATTTTAGTCACAATTATTTACAATTGTTGTAAATATGCAACATTGCTGATTTACCCGTGGTACATAAACTCTACAAATACTCTTCTACCGTAAATAATTTGCGATGTTCGCGTATAGCGAATCTATCCGTCATGCCGGCAATGTAATCCGCCACTGCTCGCGCCTTGTCTGTTTCAGCATAAGCTTGAAATTCATCCGGCAATAAGCCTGTGTTTTCAAAAAAACCTTTAAATAACTCACGCACGATGCGGGCTGCTTTTGCGCTCATACGATTCACTTTGTAATGATGATATAAATTTTTACGCAAAAACTGTTTGAGCTTTTGGTTTTGATCTGCGATTTCTTTGCTAAACCCTATTAGTTGGGGCAGTTGGCGAATATCGGCAATGTTGTTTGGCTGATGTTGCGTTATATTTTGTGCGCTATAGGTACATAAATCTACAACTAACGTATTAATCATGCGGCGTACAGTTTCGGGAATGAGGCGCTTTTGTTCTAGCTTGGGATATTTTTCTTTTACAATCGCTAGATTATTGGCAAATAATTCCACTTTTGATAATTGCTCTATCGTAATTAAGCCTGAACGCAAGCCGTCATCTATATCGTGATTATTGTAGGCAATTTCATCGGCATAGTTGGTAAGTTGCGCTTCTAAGCTTGGGCTGGTCTTATCTAAAAAACGCTGACCGACAACCCCTAGTAACTTTGCATTTTTAATGGCACAGTGTTTGAGTATGCCTTCACGCACTTCAAACGTGAGGTTTAAGCCATCGAACTCTGCATAGCGCTGTTCAAGTTTTTCTACAACGCGTAATGATTGCAAATTGTGTTCAAAACCACCAAAGTCTCGCATACATTCATTTAGCGCATCTTGCCCGGCATGGCCGAATGGCGTGTGACCTAGATCATGCGCTAGGGCAATTGCTTCTGTGAGGTCTTCATGCAGGTTGAGCGTACGTGCAATGCCACGCGCCAATTGGGCAACTTCTAAGCTATGGGTTAGGCGAGTACGAAATAAATCACCTTCATGGTTTACAAATACTTGCGTTTTGTATTCTAAGCGCCGAAATGCGGTGGAGTGAATAATACGGTCGCGGTCGCGCTGAAAGGCGTTACGGGTTTCAGAAGCTGGTTCTTGAAATTGGCGGCCTAGTGTTTGCTCTGGGTTGGCTGCGTAGGGTGCGAGTGAGTTCATATTGTTAGCATTTCCGATGTGAGCCTCAGGCTTCTCGGTCACGGACCGCGAAGATAATTATCTTTAACATAACGCCAAAGTCTCTTTTAACTCTTCAGCATCGTAATCACTGGTTATCACAGCTTTTCCTATGCCTTGTTGCAAAATAAGTCTGATTTTGCCATTTTCAACTTTCTTGTCTAAGCCCATTAAGTCTAAATAACGTTCTACGCCTAACTTAGGTGCTGCAATCGGTAAATTAGCAGTTTCAAAGCTCTTTTTAATACGTGCAACTTCTTGTTGCGTTAACCAACCCATGCGTTGTGATAAATCTGCCGCCATCATTGTGCCTGCTGCAACGGCCTCGCCATGCAACCATACGCCATAGCCCATTGCGTTTTCAATAGCATGGCCAAAAGTATGGCCTAAGTTGAGCAGCGCACGCTCACCTTGCTCATGTTCATCTTTAGCAACAACATCGGCCTTATTTTGACAAGAATGGTAGATGGCATAACTTAGTTCAGCCTCATTTAGCTGCATCAAGCTTGCCATATTGCTCTCAAGCCAATCAAAAAAATCGGCATCACGGATTAATCCGTATTTGATGACTTCTGCCATTCCTGCAGAAAATTCACGGGCGGGTAAAGTTTGTAAGGTATCAATGTCGGCCAACACCAATTGCGGTTGGTAAAACGCACCAATCATGTTTTTACCTAACGGATGATTGATGCCTGTTTTACCGCCGACTGAAGAATCTACTTGTGACAGCAAGGTGGTTGGAATTTGTATGAATGGTACGCCGCGCAAATATGTCGCAGCAGCGTAGCCGGTTAAATCGCCAATGACACCGCCACCTAGCGCAATGAGCGTAGTGCTACGCTCACAGCGATTTTTTAGCAAATTATCATAAATCTTGTTTAGTGTTTCAGTGTTTTTATAAGCTTCACCATCAGGCAAAATAATTGGGATTACAGTTACGCCTGCCGCTTGCAGCGCTTGGCTTAACTTATCCAGATATAGTGGCGCAACTGTGGTATTAGTAACAATGGCTACATATTTACGCTTGAGGTAAGGCAGGATTAAACTGGCATCGGAGATGAGGTTTTTTCCTATATGTATGGGATAACTTCTATCGGCTAATTCAACTTTGAGTGTTTGCATCTGGTTATTGAGCTTAATTGAGTGTTTGCTTAATCAGGATTTAATACGTTTAGACATTTTTTACAGCCGCATCTTCTGCATGCTGATTTTGTAGTAATTGTTCAATGTAGCTGGTAATTTCTATTGCAGATTGCGCACCAGTATCTACAATAAAATCAGCGAGTGCCGTATAAATTGGGTCGCGCTCAATATACAAACGCTCTAACTTTTGTTTTATATTGCCACCTTGCAACAGTGGACGTGTTTTGTCATTGCGCGTGCGTAACCATAAATCATGTACGTTTCCGCGAAGATAAATAATTACCCCGTTTTTTTTTAAAAACTCGCGATTCTCTGGCAACAACACAGCGCCACCACCAGTGGCCATGACTATATTTTTCAACTGACTAAGCTCTTCAATGATGGAAGTTTCACGTTTACGAAAACCAGCCTCACCTTCCAGTTCAAATATTAGCGGAATTTTAACGCCTGTTTTACGCTCTACTTCATGGTCTGAGTCATAAAAAACCATGCCCAATTGTTTCGCGATTAAACGACCAATTGTCGTTTTTCCAGCGCCCATTAAGCCTATAAAAAAAATATTATCCAAATTAAACCACCTAACGAACCTTAAACCAATATCTTATATAAAAAATGCCCATCAAAACTATGATGGGCATTTTATGACAATCTTAACAACCTGTCAGATTTTCTACTAATCCTAATACAATCAGTATTAACGCAAACCTAAGTTTTCATCCATAATTTTTGGCGTAATGAAGATAAGCAATTCACTTTTATCATTTTGTTTTGTTGTACGTTTAAATAAATTACCTACAACTGGCAAATTACCAAAAAAAGGCACTTTATCAGTATTATCATTTTGCACTTGTTCGTAAATTCCACCAAGCACAGCCGTTTCTCCATTAGAAACTAACACTTGTGTTTTCACACTCTGCGTATCAATAGATGGAATACCAGCTAAAATCGTACCTACGCTGTCCTTCTTAACTTCTAAATCCATGATAATTTTGTTGTCAGGCGTAATTTGTGGTGTGACATCTAAACTTAACACCGCATCAATAAACGCAACGGTAGCGGCACCACTGCTACTCGCTTGTAAATACCCAATTTTTGTACCTTGTGAGATAACTGCCTTTTGCTGGTTTGCCGTGGTAACACGAGGGCTTGAAACTACTTTTCCTCGGTGATCGCTTTCAAGTGCTGTCAGCTCTAAATTAAGCAATAAACCAGCAGGTAATCTAAATATACTTAATGCAAATGAGCCAAATGCACCAGAAACAGGTAAGTTAGAATTTAAACCACCCGTACCAGCAGTGATGCCTCCAGGCCCTGTGGTTGTCACCGCCGATGTTGTGTCTAAACTACCGCCAACAAAGGTGGTGGTTTTTCCAGATTGAGCTTGAGACTGCACACCAAATCGCGCCCCCAAGTCTCTACTAAATTTCTCATTGGCGACAACCAAGCGTGACTCAATCATCACCTGTTTAACCGCAACATCCGTTTTTTTAATAATCGATTGCACTTGCTCTAGCTGCTTTGGGATATCCTGCACAAACACATTATTAGTACGAACATCTTGAGTGGCGCTTCCACGTTTAGAGAGAATTTTCTGTTTTGGATCATTGATTATTTTTAGCAGGTCAGCTGCTTTCATATAATTCAATGTAAACACTTCAGTGCGTAGCGGTTCTGAGTCTTCTATTTGCTGCACTGCTTCTTGCGCTTGTTTAACTTTTGATGCAAGCTCATCAGCAG